>JBAYMZ010000020.1:0-11198 GCA_041663385.1 Candidatus Omnitrophota bacterium | reverse complement strand
TGCTTTTTCGTAGGTTTCTTTATGCGGTTTAGGCGTAAAGACAACCTGCGTGATGCCGTACCTGTCACGTATATCTATAAAAATTAACTTACCGTGATCTCTTCGTGAAGCAACCCAACCACACAATGTGACTTCCTTACTTAAATCATCCTGGCTTAATTCTCCGCAAGTGTTAGTTCTTAACATAAATATCCTTTTTTTAAATTTTTAAACCGCTGCTTTAGCCTTCGCTATATGCCCGCGCAACACCGATATTAACATTTCTTTTTTTATTTTTTCCTGTTCGCCGGTCTTCATATTTTTTAATAAAACAAAACCCTCTTTATATTCTTCTTCAGCAACAATCACAACAAAGCCGGCTGATTTTCTCTCAGCATAACGAAATTGGCCTTTAAGAGATTTTGCGCAAAAAATCATATCCGAAGAGATATTCGCGTTCCTTAAACTTTGCAAAACAGAATACGCTTCATTTAAAAGCTTTTCCCCGGTTAGCGCGACAAAAGCTACCTGAGGAATAATTGCACCTTTTTTGTTTAGAGCGAGTAACACTCTTTCTACTCCAAGCGCAAAACCAATGGCGGGGATTTCCGGCCCGCCTAAATTACTTATAAGATTATTATATCTGCCGCCGGCGCCAATTGCATCCTGCGAACCAAGGCTTTCCGAAGTAATTTCAAAAACCGTATTCGTATAATAATCAAGGCCGCGCACGAGGCAAGGATTGTAAACAGCTTGCAACCCGGAATCTTTTAAAATAGCCATCAAATCATTAAATTCTTTTTTGCATTCATCGCAAAGATAAGGCCGGTCATTAACTTCCCGAACGCAAAATTCATGGGCGATTCTTTTACATTGTTCTTCTTTGCAATCAAGGATTCTTAAGGGATTTTTTTTAAGCCGGCGTTTGCAATCCTCACAAAGCATAGCTTGTTTGCCTGAAAGTTCTTCCTTTAAAAGTTCTTTAAATTTTTCTTTATCCGCCTGACAGCCCAAAGTATTTATCTGCAATTTAACCTGCGATATACCAAGGCGCTCTAAAATTTTCATGGCCAAAGAAATTATCTCCGCGTCAAGAAAAACACTTTTTGACCCCATGGCTTCCGCGCCAATATGGTTAAATTGTCTGAGGCGCCCTTTTTGCGGCCGTTCGCCTCTAAACATCGGGCCGATATAAAAAAATTTGCTAAACTCGTTTTGTTTGTAAATTGAATTTTCGAGGTAATACCGGACAACTTGGGCTGTCCCTTCCGGCCTGAGCACTATACTATCATCTTCCTCTGAGCGCTTGGCAATTCTAAAAATCTGTTTTTCAACAATATCAGTTGTTTCACCAACACTTCTTATAAATACACCTTCTTCTTCGATTAATGGAAGGATAATTTCTTCGTATCCGAAGATATGAAAAATATCGCGGGCGCTCTCTGCTACCTGACTAAACAGATTTGCTTCGGAAGGAGAAAAATCATAAGTTCCCCTGACACTTTTATAGGTTTTTATCATATTTTAGGAGTGGAATTACTTAATGGCTTGTTTCATCTCGAGGCCAGGCTTAAAAGTGACAACGTGCCTCTCGGGAATCGGAATAACTTGCCCGGTTTTAGGATTTCTTCCGATTCTTCTTTTCTTCATTTTTACCTGAAAAACCCCGAAATTCCTTAATTCTATGCGGTCTCCGTTCTTTAAAGCGCCAAAAATAGTGTCAAAAGTGCGGTGTACAACATCTTTTACTACTACCTGCTTTATGCCTGTTTCTTGAGCTATTTTTAAAACAATATCGCGTTTACGCATGTTTTTAGTCTATCATTCTTTTTTTGAGTGTCAAGAACGTAATGGTTACGTCTTACGATTGCGGTTACGCGGCTCGTTTCGTTTATCGTTAATCGGTTGCGTTTAAAAGACGAATACCGTTTGACGCAACCGTTACGAGCTGCGCAACCGCAACCGATTAACGCAAGCTAAGCTTTTTTTAAGCTATAATAGGTTTTTATTTGCTAAATTAAAAGGTCAAGGATATGTTCTCTTCGCCAATTAACGCCCCGATTTCCTTTAAAATATTCTCGGTTAAGCGTAAAGAAAAACTGTTAGCGGTTTTTATTTTTATGCCGTTTAATTTTGAATTGCTGAACATAAAAACAACCGGCGTAGAACCGCGGTTATTGAGAAAAAGTTCTTTGAGAACCGCCAAGGGAAATTTCTCGCTCCTCACGGCTATATTAAGGCCTTTGATGTTATCAAAAATGCTTTCGATGGGTGTTATTTGCGCGGCTAAAATTTTTGGGGTCCTTTCTTTTGATTCTAACTTGCCTTTTATGACAACTATGCTTTTTTCTTTAATATAAACTGAAGCCTCTACGAATAACCGCGGAAAAACAAAAACCTCGACAGTTGATGTTTCATCTTCTATCTTTAAGATGGCCATGCGCTCCTGCGATTTTTTTGTGGTCATGAGGCGCACCTTATCGATTATACCACAAATAATAACTTCTTCTTTTGACTCCATCTCATACAGGGAACCTATTTCATACCTTTTTAAATGTTTAACCGTATTGGCGTAAGAATACAACGGGTGGCTGCTAACATATATTCCCAGAAGAGATTTTTCAAAACCAAGAATATCTAAAAGCGGCCACTCCTCAAGCTGTGGTATCTCTTCACGATGTTTTGGCGCGGTGAATAAAAGCATTTGTAATGGATCTTCTTTTTTTACGGTTCTGGCTAAAACTTTATCAAGAATAGCCGCCATTTGCGCGCGTTTTAAACCGAAACTGTCCATTGCTCCTGACTTTATAAGGCTTTCAACAACTTTCTTGTTTACGACCCTTGAATCTACGCGATCGCAAAAATCAAAAAAATCATCAAACTTTTTCTGTTTGCGAACCTCAATAATACTATCAAGAGCGGTAGTGCCCACATTTTTAATTGCCAGCAATCCAAACCTTATACTTTTCTCGTCCATAACCGTAAAATTGGCAAAGCTTGTGTTAGCATCCGGTGGAAGCACTTTCATGCCCATGCGATTTACTTCATTGACATACTCAACTATCTTATCGGTATTGGTACGTTCACTTGTTAACAAGGCCGCCATAAATTCTACAGGATAATTTGCTTTTAAGTAGGCTGTGCGATAAGAAATCATCGCATAAGCGGTCGAGTGACTTTTATTAAATCCATAACCCGAAAAGTAATCAATCAAATCAAAAATTTGCGTCGCGATACGCTGGCCGACATCATTTTTCCTGCTTCCTTCGATAAATAAATTTCTCTGTTCCTCCATTATCTCAGGAATTTTTTTACCGATGGCTTTTCTTAAAAGATCCGCCTGAGCCAGGCTAAAACCGGCAAGTTTAGAGGCAATCTGCATAGTTTGTTCTTGATAAAGTATAATGCCATAAGTTTCTTTTAATATAGATTCAAGTAAAGGATGAAGATAGGTTACGGGTTTTTTACCGGCTTTTCTATCGATAAAATCATCGACCATTCCACTGCCAAGCGGCCCCGGGCGGTAAAGCGCGAGAACCGCGATTAAATCTTCAAAACGCGTAGGTATAAGTTTTTGCAAAATTTCACGCATCCCCCGCGATTCAAGCTGGAACACGCCGATTGTGTCGCTGTTTACAAGCAGTTCAAAAGTCTTTTTATCATCAAGCGGTAAATGAGCGATATCTACATCAATTCCTCTTGTCCTTTTTATTATTTTAACCGTCGAATCTATAACCGTCAGAGTCTTTAACCCTAAAAAATCCATTTTTAACATACCGGTTTTTTCAAGGGATTCCATATCAAAACCGGTAACAGTTTCGTCCTCCGCGCCGCGGGTTAAAGGTATACGCTCCATGAGCGGCTTATCCGAAATAACCACACCTGCGGCATGAGTTGAAGCATGGCGCGACAAGCCCTCAAGCTGCATGGCAACATCAATAAAACGCTTTATACCGCTGTCAGAATTATACACTTGAGCAAGTTCAGGGCTTGTGGAAAGAGCTTCCTTTAAAGTAACCTGATGCCCGATGATAATTGGGATCATCTTGGCGATTTTATCTACCTCGGAATAGCTATACCCCATAACTCTGCCTACGTCTCTAATGACTCCGCGCGCAAGCATGGTTCCAAAGGTAACAATTTGAGCGACGTTTGCTTCTCCATATTTTTTCCCGACATACTTTAAAACTTCAGAGCGTTTTTCGTAACAGAAATCCATATCGATATCAGGCATGGAAATACGTGCCGGGTTTAGAAACCGCTCAAAAAGAAGATCATAACGCAAGGGGTCTATATCGGTTATTCCCAGAAGAAAGCTGACGATGCTTCCTGCGGCAGAACCCCTGCCCGGGCCGACAGGAATATTATTTTCTTTAGCATATTTTATAAGATCCCAAACAATCAAAAAATAACTCGCAAAACCGGTATTTTTAATCACATCCAATTCATATTCAAGACGTTTATCCACTTCTTCTGTCATCTGCGGATAACATTTCGTAAGATTTTCACAAGCTATTTCTTTTAAGAAACTCATTTCAGTTTTTCCTTCTGGTATGGGAAATTTCGGCAGGTGTATTTTTGAAAAATCAAAAGTCAAATTGCACTTTTGCATTATCTCAATGGTATTTTCTATCGCGCCCGGTATATCCTTAAATATGGCCTTCATCTCATCAGGGCTGCGGAAATAAAATGTCTGGCTGTTAAATTTAAAACGGTTGGGGTCGGAAAGCGTAGTTTGTGTTTGTATGCCTAAAAGCACTTCATGAGCGAAAGCTTCATTTTTCTCAATATAATGAATATCATTGGTTGCAACAGGCGGGATTCCCAGTTCACTTGAAATTTTTAGAAGAACATCATTAGCTTTTTTCTGCTCTGCTAATCCGTTATCCATAATTTCAAGATAAAAATTTCCTTTACCAAAAATTTGCAGGTATTCATCCGCCAGCTTATAGGCTCCTTTTGTATCATCAGAAATTATATGTGAAGCAATTTCTCCTTTTAAACAGGCGCTTAACCCAATCAAGCCCTTATTGCATTCACTTAAAAGCTGCTTATCTATTCTTGGTTTATAATAAAAGCCCTCTAAAGAAGCAAGGCTCACAAGTTTTATAAGATTCTTATAACCCTCATCATCTTTAGCAAGCAATATAAGATGAAAATTACTATCGTCTCCACTTTTGTAATCTTTATTGAAACGCGATTCCGGAGCAACATAAACCTCACAGCCTATAATCGGCTTTATGCCTGCGCTCATGCATTCTTTATAAAATTTTATCGCGCCGAATAGGTTGCCGTGATCGGTTATAGCCAGGCCGGGAAGTTTCAGTTTAGCTGCTTTATCAACAAGTTTTTCTACGAGGCAGGCTCCGTCAAGAAGGCTGTATTGAGTGTGAACGTGTAGATGAACAAAATCTGCGTGCGCCATATTTAGGTATCACGTAACACGTAACAGGTAACACGTCCTAACGTGATACATGATACGTGTTACCTGTTGCTTGTTTTACTTAATTTATTCCCACTCAATCGTTGCGGGAGGTTTTGAGCTGATATCAAGGACTACCCGGTTTATACCCCTAACTTTATTTATAATCGTATTTGAAATTTCTCCAAGAATATCAAAAGGAATTTTTGCCCAATCCGCAGTCATTCCGTCCAAGCTGTTTACCGCTCTAATTGCAACCACGTGTTCATATGTGCGTTTATCACCCATAACACCTACCGTTTTGAGCGGCAAAAGAACACAAAACGATTGCCATAAATCATTATAAAGATTATGTTTTCGAATTATCCGGTCTAATATTTCGTCAGCATCACGTAAAATTCTCAAACGCTCATTTGTAATCTCTCCAACAATTCTTACCGCGAGGCCCGGGCCGGGAAAAGGCTGACGGTTAATTATTTCTTCGGGAAGCTTAAGTATTTTCGCTATCCCCCTGACTTCATCTTTAAAAAGCTGCCTGAACGGTTCAAGAAGCTTCAACTTCATATTCAAAGGAAGGCCACCCACATTATGATGTGATTTTATCCGTGCGGTTGGCCCGCCAAAAAAAGAAACCGATTCAATTACGTCCGGATACAAAGTACCCTGGACAAGAAATTTTACATTTTTTATTTTATGCGCTTCTTTATCGAAAACATTTATAAACTCATGGCCGATTATTTTTCTTTTTTGCTCAGGATCAGTAACATTCTGTAATTTTTTTAAAAAAGATGCTGAGGCGTCAGCATAATGCAGGTTTATTTTGTAGTTATCTCTAAAAACTTTTAAAACCTGATGTGCTTCATTTTTACGCAAAACACCGTTATTTACAAAAATGCATTTTAATTTCTTGCCGATTGCCTTATGAATTAAGACCGCCGCGGCTGAAGAGTCCACTCCTCCGCTTAATCCGCAAATCACATTGGAACTGCCGACTTTTTGCTTTATTTCTTTAATCTGGCTCTCAACGAAATCTTCAAGCTGCCAATTCGCAAAACATTCACATATCTTAAAAATAAAATTAGAAATAATCTGAGTGCCGTAATCGGTATGAACTACTTCCGGATGAAACTGCACGCCGTAAATTTTTCTTTTATTGTCTCCGATTGCCGCAAATTTTGTATATGAGGTATGAGCAAGCGGCTTAAACATTGCAGGAATTTTTACTGCCTGGTCAGTATGACTCATCCAGGAAACAATTTTTGCCGGCAGAGAAAAAAATAAATCACTGTGATCATCAATATACATTTCCGCGCGGCCATATTCCCTCTTTTTCGCTTCCTTAACTTCCGCTTTTAAGGTCTTTACAAGAATCTGCATTCCGTAACAGATTCCAAGGATAGGAATTCCTAAATCAAGGATTTGTTTTTGAAGAGACGGCGCGCCTTTTTCATAAACACTATGCGGACCGCCGGAAAGGATTATGCCTTTGGGCTTTAGCGCTTTGATTTTTTCAATATCCAAAGTGCATGGTTCAATAACACTATAAACCTTAAACTCTCGCACTCTGCGCGCAATAAGCTGGGTATATTGTGAACCAAAATCTAAAATAAGAATCGTATCTTGCTTCATATCTTTAGAAAAGCTAAGGTTTAGGTTTAGGCTAAATTAAACCTTAACCTCAGCCTTAGCCTTAACCTTTTTATTTTCCCATCCCCACCCTTTGACTTGCCTGAAACAGCTTGCCTTCAGTTTGGATAGATGGCGCGATAATTATTTCAACGAAATGCATATCCTTAATATTTTTTGCGCCTAAAGAACCCATTGATGTTGCAAGCGCTCCCATTAAATTTTGAGATCCATCATCAACCAAAGCCGGGCCAAAAAGAATCTGCTCGAGGCTTCCGGAAACACCGACTGATATACGCGTACCTCTTGGCAAATTACCGTGAGAAGTTGCCATGCCCCAATGAAATCCGTGGCCGGGAGCTTCTTCGGCCCTGGCAAAAGTTGAACCAATCATAACCGCGTCAGCTCCGCAGGCGAAAGCCTTACAAACATCTCCGCCACGGCGCATGCCGCCATCTGTAATTATCGGCATATATCTACCGGTTTTCTGGTAATAAAAATCCCTTGCGCCAGCGCAATCAACAGTTGCGGTTACCTGCGGAACTCCTATACCCAAAACTCCTCTTGTTGTGCAAGCCGCGCCAGGGCCAACGCCTACTAAAATTCCGGCACAACCGGTTTCAAGAAGTTCTAAAGTTACATTGTAAGTCACACAGTTCCCCAAGATAACCGGGATTTTTATTTCTTTACAGAATTTAAAAAGATCCAGCGCTTTATATTTCGTAGCAACATGCTGAGCAGTTGTAACTGTTGATTGAACAATAAAACAATCCGCGCCAGCCTCAACCGCTAAAGGCGCAAATCTCGCGGCATTTTGCGGTATGCAACTTACCGTAGCATATCCACTTTTTTTCTTTATTTCCTCAACGCGTTTTGAAACAAGTTTTTCCTTTATCGGAGTGGTATATATTTTCTGGATAAGGTTAGTTGCTCTTTCCGGCGTTGCCTTTGCTATCTCTTCTAAAACTTCTTCAGGATTGTCGTAACGGGTCTGAACGCCGTCTAAATTAATCGCGGCGATACCGCCTAATTTGGACATTGCCACGGCAAATTTTACATCAACGACACCGTCCATAGCCGCGGCGATTATAGGAATGGAAAAAACTTTTCCGTCAAATTTCCATGATGTATCAACCTCTTCCGGGTTTATGGTAATGCGGCCGGGGGCCAAAGCTATTTCATCGAAACCATAACATCTTCTCGCGCGCCTTCCTATGCCTATCCACTCTGCCATGTTAGAACCTCCGTTTTTTTAGCGTATAGCGGATAGCGTTTAACGTATAGGTAAATTCAAAACTATTCACTCTATACGCTATCCGCTAAACACTGCTTGGGAACTTCTTTTAAAAAGTCCTCTATAATCTTCTTCTTATCCTCTTCCTGCAAAACTTTTCTTTCGAAATTTGCTTTGCTTACACCAAAAAACTTCTCAGCAAGACAATCTGCCTCGTAGATTGCTTCTTCCTGGTTAAATTCATAAAAATACTCTTTATCTATATCTTTACGTGAAGCATCTCCAATAACGTATATATCACTAAAACAAACCGGAAACGTGTCAGACATATTAATCGGCTGCTCAAAAAAATCAAAATTAGGCATAAAACCGCTATCGATAAAAACAAGCTCTGAAGAATAAACTTTTAGAGGCGTAACTTTTATTGCCGTAACCTGACTCTCACCGATAACTTCTTCTATGCTAACATCTAAATGAACATTTATGCCTTTTTCACTAAAAAAATTTACAATCCGTTCTTTTTCCAAACCTAAAAATTCAAAATTGTTGCCTAACACCCTTACTTCCTTTCCAAGCTGCCTTAGGCTTGCTGCAAGCCTAAGGCCCAAGATGGTAGTCGCGTATATGACAATCTCAGAAGATATTTTTATTAACCCTTTTATCTCAAGCGGCTTAATATCAGAAAGATAAACTAAGCCCTCACGATGATCACCTTTTATCGAAATATCTTTTGACTTTAAACCCGTAGCAACAACTAACAATTCATATCCAATTGGTTCCACCTGTTTAAAATAAAGTTTCTTTCTTTCAATATTTATTCTATTTAAAGAATCCCGTATCAGTCTAACATTTAATTTTGCCGCAAAATCCGTTAAATTAATATTATTTTTAAAATCAAGGCAACGTATAAAATTTTCTTTATCAAAAGCATGCGTGTTTCTATCAATTAAGGTAATTTTTATATCGTTGTTTAACTCTCTTGCCTTTTTAATAAACTCCAACCCCGCGGCGCCTGCGCCGACAACCGTAATCTCTGGTAAATTTAAATTATTTGGCATATTTCTGATGAGCGTCGATAAGATTTTTAAAAAGAAAAAGCGAAGTAAGTTTTCCTACTCCACCCGGAACAGGAGTAATATAAGCTACTTTCTTTATAGCTTTTTTAAGCTCGACATCGCCTACGGTCTTAGAGTCCTTTCTGCCGATTCCAACATCTATAGCGATTGAACCCTTTTTAAGCCAGGCTCCTTTTATAAGATTCGGAACCCCCACGGCAGAAATTATTATATCAGCATTTTTAATATAAAACGGCAGGCGTTTCTTTTCAAAAGTCGCGATATGAGTTATATTTACAGTCGCAAATTTTCTCCCTAATATAAGAGCAAGCGGTTTACCAATTAAAGTGGAAAACCCAACAATAGTTACATCTTTACCGTATAATTCTACCCCGGTCATTTTAATAAATTCAAGCGCGCTCAAAACCGTAGGTGATATAAACAAAGGCTCTCCGATAAAAAGAAGCCCAAGATTGTAGGGATTCATTCCCTCAATATCCTTTTTATAATCTATCGCGCTGAAAATTTCTTCTTCGCTGATATTTGGCGGGAACGGTTTATTCGCCACAATCCCGGTTATTTTTTTATCATTATTGGCATCTTTTATCCGGCTGGTAATTTCTTTTAAAGGAATGCCTTCGGCAAGTTCGATTGAAAGGTATTTTACTCCAAGCTCATCAGCAAGTTTTTTTTGTGACGCCCGATAAACCTGGCAGGAATAGTTTTTTCCTATACTAAAAGAGGCAAGCGTAAGAACGGGCAAGCTTCTGATTTGCGCTTTAAGGGCGCTCTTAAAATCATCGTAAAATTTTTGTGCGTCTAAAATTTTGGCCATCTTAGTTAGCCATTCCCTCCAAGGGCTTTTTTAAAAATCGCAATGCGCTTATTATTTTTACCTAAAACTCTTGAGTTTGCTTCGAGATTCAATACACAAGCTCCAAGAGATATATTTATAAAATGCAATCCTATATAAAAATCACTAATTATACTCTTTTTTATGCCGGATTCAACTTTTTTCGCAAGGCAAAGCCCCTTCATACAGGCATCCCCCAAGCTTGAAACCAACTCATTACTTTTATCAAGAAGATAAAGCCTTTTTTTGCCCTCTGCTTTCATAAATTTAGCAAAAATCTCGCCATCTTTATCAATGTAACCGGCAATACTGTTTCGCAGTTTTCGCAATACGTTGATTTCTTTTTTAAGTGGCGGGGTTTTATCGCATGAATAATTCATTGCCTTTTCAATAAGCGCGGCACCCAAACAAAACGAAAGCGCGGCAGCACTCCCACCGCCGGGCGCGGGCTTTTTAGCGGAAAGGTCGTTTAGGTATTGTTTAAAATTTTTTTGGTACTGTAACATAAGTTGTAACCCATTGTGTAAAGTTTAACGTGTAATGTGTAATGCCGGTGGAATGTTTACCTGTGTAATGGCTTTACACGTAGACCCATTACGCTTACTTTACACATTACACTTTTAACATTACACGAAGATTATTCTTAATCGCTAAAATCAAATGCGCCCTTTATCAGATTGTATTGCCAGCAATCTTTATCGTGAATTATCTCTAAGACATCGAATCTATAAAATTCATCCGGATTATTCGACGTATGAAAAAGAGCAGTTTTTTTGATTTTCTTAATCTTTCGGAAATCTACAGCTTCCAGCCCTGAAACCAGATAATTGGAATTTCTTGCTTTTACTTCGATAAAACAGGTATATTGCGCATCCTGGGCAATTATATCAATTTCTCCAAAGCGGCAGCTAAAATTTCTCTCGCAAACCTTGTAGCCTTGCAACTCTAAGTACTCAACTGCTTTATCTTCGTAAAACTTACCAGTTTGCATTATTCAATTCGTCTTACGGTTGCGGTTACACAACTCGT
>JBAYMZ010000019.1:0-11230 GCA_041663385.1 Candidatus Omnitrophota bacterium | reverse complement strand
CAGGTGTTTATCGGTGGTTACTATAAGTAGCCGCTTTACTTTCTTTATCATGGAAATATTATATCACTTATTTTAAAAAGAATATTTATTTACTTTTTTCTGGAATTATCAAGAATCGACAAAGCGAGCCCCAGAACTTCCCGCGCGGTTATGCTTTTTAAACAAGTAAAGTTTTTCTTACAATTATGCGCCAGGCATATTTTAGAATTGCAGCCTTTATGTATATGAAAGGATTTTTCTCCAAGCGGCATCCAGCGTTTTGGTGAAAGCCCGGGTGAGTTTCTTCCGAAAATAGAAATAACCGGAGTGTTTAAGCTTGCGGCGATGTGAACCGGACCGGAGTCGTTAGAAATAAATAATTTAGCGCGTTTGAGAAGCGAGCCTGTGTCAGCCAGAGTCAATTCCCCGCTTAAATCAATAACGATATTTTTTTCGCGCATGTCTTTTAGGCACTCACGTTTTTGTTCATCAATTATGATTATTTTTAGCCCGGTTTTTTCTTTTAATAGCCGGATTAGTTCCATAAAATTTTCTTTTGGCCAGCGTTTTGATGGGCAAGACGCCCAGGGATGGATAACGATAAATTCGGAATTTTTGATATTAAAATTTTCAAGCAGTATTTTAATCTTACTTTCAGAAGATTCTTTTAACGGAAAATGTGTTTGTGTATCTTTGGCCTCTATTCCTACTTTGTTTAAAATATCAAGAGTGTATTCAAGTTCATGTTTTTTGCCCTCATGTTTTGTGTCCTCTATCCTGTGGCTTAAAAGATTACCCATTTTGCGGTTTAGTCCAACGCGTATCGGAATGCCGGAAAAGAAAGTAATTAAATGAGCGCGATTCGTGGGGTTTAAGATAAACGCAACATCAAATTTCTTTTTGCGCAGCCAAAAACAAAACTTTATTGAAGATAAAATACTTTTATGCTTATTGTTTTTGTCGTACTCAATAACTTCATTTAAATAAGGGTTATTTTCGACTATTTCTTTGGTGTATGGCCGCAGCATGAAAGTTATGTGCGCGCTTGGATAGCTTGTACGTAAATTCTTGATAACCGGGGTAGACAAAATAACATCCCCTATCCGGTCTGTGCGGATGATTAATATTTTTTTTGGTTCTTTCATAGTTATATTTATTTCATCAAACAATCAACAGCTTTAACAATCGCGTCAGGCTTTATATCCATACATTCATGGTTGTATCTACAACCCGGTTTTTGGCATGGCACACAAGGTAAGTCGTCTCGTTTAAGGACTATAAACTTTTTTGACCATGGGCCATATTTTTTAGCGCAAGTTTGTCCAAACAGGCCGATTATTGGCGAGTTAACATAGCTTGCGACATGTAGTATGCTTGAGTCTACGCATACTACAAGGCGCGCATAATTTTTTATAAGATAGAAAACTTCATGGATTTTAGTTTTTCCGGCAAGATTCGTAACGGATTCCATTTGAAGGATGTCACTATAAAAATTTTTATCTTGTTCCTGTCCGAGTATGATTATGTTTCCATAATCTTTAAGTTTTTGAATTGTTTCTTTAAGGTGCCTATAAGGGTAACGTTTATTGCCGGAGTTAGATGCGCAGGCAACAAATATGGAGGGAGAAAAATTATACGTATCCCATTTTATTTTTTCTTCCGGTGTGAGCACGAATCCCCCGCTCTTTGATGTTTGCTCCGGGGCAAGTTTTTCGATTAGAGAAAGATAAGCGTCTTTTGAGTGCATATTTTTTGGAAAATTTCTAAAAAAAGAAGTGTGCTTGCAGCCGGCGAACAATGGCAGCATGGAATTTTTCAAATCAACCATAAGGTTGTATTTACCCCGAAGGGCAAGCGAAAATCGTATTTTTTCCCGGACATTCGCATGTTTGTCATAAGGAAGAATGCTACTTATGAAACTATGTTTGCTTATGAAATCTGCTACCCGGCTTGAGCATATTGCGGAAATCTTTGCGGTTTCATAATTGGAATGGAGCCTGTCTATTACCGGAAGGGCCATTACGGCATCGCCGATATTCGAAGGCAAGTTTACAAGGATATTTTTATACATTTTCTAAAAGTAATTTTGCTTCAAGGAATGCGTCATCAATGCTTATGTTTTTCATACAAACGTTATCAATACAATCGAGTTTGTAGCATGGTATTTCGCATTCATGTGGTTTTTCCAATATTTTGACAATCTTTCCTTTTGGTGAAGTTAATTTTGATGAGGTAGGGCCAAAAAATACAAGTGTCGGCACGCCTAAAGAGGCGGAAAGATGCGCTGGCCCGGAGTCGTTAGATATAAAAAGATCCATATGTTTAATGAGATGCGCAAGCTCTTTCACGTTTGTCTCGCCGCAAAGGTTATAATGCGTTTTTTCCATTTTTAAAGTGACCGCGTTAACCGTTCCGGAATCTTTTTTGGCGCCGATAAAGAATATGCCGCAGTTTAATTCTTTAACCAGCTTATCGCACAAAAGCGCGAACATTTCTTGCGGCCAACGTTTAAGCAGCCAGTTTGCTGACGGGTTTATTCCTACAAGATATTTATATTTACCGCGTGCCTGAGCAATCAAGTCTTCGTGCTGCTGGTTTCTGTCTTCTGAAGTATATATTTTGGGAATCCTGTCTTGTATGTTTATGCCTGATTTTTCAAATAGAGAAAAATAGTAATCCTGGCGGTGGATATCCCAGGTCGGCGGTGGAACCGATTTGTTTATGACCCCGATATTTTTTAAACGCAGATACCCGACTCTCTCGGGAATGCCTGCAAGAAGGCAAATAAGAGCTTTCGTGAAGGATCGATGTATCAAAAATACCGTTTGAAACCTTTTCTTGCGCAGTTCGAAGATAAATTTTATTTTCTTGAAAATGCTTTTGTGGCCTTTTTTTTCGTCAAAGATAATTATTTCATCAACGTAAGGGTTATTTTCGAAGACTTCCTTTACTCTTTCCGGGCAGAGAACGCCGACGTGCGAAACCGGAAATTTTTCTTTTATCGCCTTAAATACCGGAGTAGTAAGTATTGCGTCACCAAGCCAGTTGACATTTACAACTAATATACGTTTCATATGGTTTTAGTAGTTTATAGTTGGTAATTTGTAGTTTGTTCAAAGAAAACTGCGAGTTTTTTATTTAAACCAATTACTAACTACAAACTACGAATTGCTTTCGTATTAATAAGGTTTTTTTACTTTTTTGAATACGTTGTAATATCCGCTTAGTTTAGCCCAAAGAGTGAAGTCGTTGTCTTTATCGGTTATTTTTATTCTGCGTAAGGCGAAACGATCAGTCTCTTTACTGAATCCTCTATTTGTCGCGCAAGCACAAAGATAACCCGATTCGCGGGTTATGGCTAAAACATTTTCATTGAAGGCTCCGCTGGGATAAGCAAGGGTTTCTACCTGTTGGTTAAAGATTTTTTCAAGCGCTGACTTGGAGCCGGCAAGCTCATCTTTTATGCTTTCTTCCGGAATCTTCGATAATTCTGAATGAGTATTTGTGTGTGAACCGATGCTGATTTTGCTGTTATCCAGAGCTAAAATAATTTCTTCTTTAGATAGGTATCCCAGCGTGCCTATGTTTTTTGTTATTAGGAAGACGGTTGCCGGAAAATCAAATTGTTTTAATATTTTAAACGCGGGCAAATTATCTTTATACCCATCATCAATGGTTATTACAACAAGATTCCTCGGTATGGGTTTATTTTCTTTTAATAGTTTGCAATAATCAGAAAGGCTTACGGCGTTATATTTCCTGTCTTTGATAAATTCCATTTGATGGTAAAATTTTTTTATAGACACCGCGGCATAGTTATTTATTCTTGTTTTATCAAAAGAATGATACATTAATATGGGCGTTGCCTGGTGGGTGTAAAGATAGCTGTAAAAGCCTAAAAAGATTAGAATAAGCAAACCGGAAATTATTTTTATTATTTTTCTCATGACAAAACTTGCGCGTAAACTTTTTCGGTATTAAGGGCCATTTTTTCCATAGTAAACATCAAAGCGCTTGAATGCGCTTTTTCTATTATACGGTTACGCAATCCTTTATCTATCATAATTTTTTCTATTGTCTGTTTTAGGAAAAGTTCATTATATTCGTAAAATAATAATCCGTTCTCCCGGTCTTTTATTATTTCAGCGATGCCGCCAGTATTAAACCCTGCCACAGGGACTTTTTTTATAAAAGCTTCCACTATCGCGTATCCAAAACCTTCGCGTTTAGACGGTGCAACAAGCATATCTGGTATGTCGAGAAAATGCTTTGCTTCAATTTCAAAAAACTTTACTTTTTCTTCCATGCCGACGGATTCTATAAAGGTTTTAAATTCTTTTTCCAGTTTTCCTTTTCCGGAGATTGCAAGATACACATTATTATAATTATAAGAAAGAAGTTTTATGGCGCTTGCGGCAATGAAATGGCCCTTTTCTTCCGATATCCTCCCAAGCAATCCAACAACGAAATCACTATCTTTAAATCCAAAATCTTTTTTTGTGTATTTATGCCCGGTAAACTCTTCCAAACGGACACCGTTGTAGACAACATTTATTTTATTTTCTTTTATTTTTAAATCCTTAATCAGGTGTTCTTTTACTGCGTTGCTTACGGCAATTGTTTGGACGCCTTCGAATTTAAGCAGCCTGCGCTCCAGGCTTTTACGATAGAAACCATGGAACGCGGATATGTAAGGTATGCCGGTAAATTTATAAATAAGGTAGCTTAAAAATTGTGTTACGCGCGTGTTAGCGTGCAGGATTTCAATTTTTTCTTTGCGTAAAAATGATAGAAGCGCAAAACACGAAAAGATTATTTTTGGGCTGCAGATAGACTTTGTGTCTATGGGGATAATTTTATATGGTATGTTTTCTTTTTTTAACAGCTCTAGCCACAGGCTATTTTTGGAGCAGGCTATCCATACAGAATGGCCCCTCTCTTTTAACCCTTGCGCCAAGGTTAGCATATAGCGTGATACTCCGCCGGGGTTTAAACGTGTGGTTAAGAGCAGTATTCGCATGTATGGTTATAGTATTTAATCCTAATTTTCTTTTGAAATAATTTCACTTATTTTAGAAAATATTTCCTGGGCCGTTATTTTTTCCATACAGGGGGGTTTTTCTCCAAGTTTGCATTTTGGTTTATAGCAAAAGGAACACAATAGGTCCTTGCAGAAAATATGAAGATTTTCGCTTTTTACAGTATGCCGTCTTGGGTCAGTCGGGCCAAAAAGCGCGATAGTCGGCACCCCTAAGGCTTCTGCAAGATGAAGCGTTGCGGTATCAGGGGTGATAAACACTTTTAAGCGTTTAATTATTGCCGGTAAATCCTGTAAAGATGTTTTTGCGCAAAGATTGTATGGTTTTGGAGACGTGAAGGATTCTATTTTGTCCGCGGTTTCTTTGGCCGCCAAATCACCAAGCAATACAATCTTATAGGAGGGAAAATTTTTGGTAATCAATCCAATAAGGGAAAGAATATTGTTCATCGGCCAGTTTTTAGTTTGCCATTTGTTTGATGCGGATACATTTATCCCGATTAGTTTGTTTTCGTCGGTAAATACTTTTTCCTGCGTGTTTGTTTTTATGTCCCAAAAGTTGAGTTTCTTTTCCTGTATTCTTAGGCCAAGTAATTCCAGTATTTTTTCCTGTGATGAAAGCGGGTCGAGGCTGCGGTCTAATTTTAATTTTTTTGTCAAAAGAAACCCTAAGCGCAAAGAATAGCCGAATGAATACCGAGGGAAGCTTAAAAAAGAAATAATATGCGATGCTCTGGTGTTTTGAAAATCTACGATGTAATCAAACGACTTCATCCGTAAATTTTTTGAAATAGCAAAGATATTTTTTAGTTTTTTATAATCATTTTCAAGGGTGATAACTTCATCTACGTATGGGCAATCATGCAATATCGGTGCATATTTTTTTAGAGTAAGAATGCTTATTGTTCCGCATGGAAATTTTTCTTTAAGAGTTTTCAAAGAAGGTATCGCAAGTATAATATCGCCTAAGGAAGATATTTTAATCACAAGTATACGCGTAAAATCAATGGCTTTTTTATATAATTTTCTAGTTTCGGCGAGTGATTTTTCCATGGAATATAATTTTTCTACTTTTTCCCGGGCATTCTTTGCCATATTTTCGGCAAGGCTTGGGTCATTAATCAAACGGATTATCGCTTGGGCGATTTGTTCACTATTTTTTGGTTCAACCAGAATGCCGTTTATCCCGTTTTCTATTATTTCCGCCACGCCTCCGACTTCTGTTGCAATTACCGGAGCCCCAGAAGCGCAAGCCTCAAGAACACCCCGGGGAAAAGCTTCATCTATTACGGAAGGCACTATTGCCATTTTCGCCAGGCCAAGCACATTTTCTACGTCAGGCCGGAAGCCTGTGAATTCTACATTATGATTTAAGGAAAACCGGTTTACCAGCGTTCTCAAATGGTCAAAGTAATCTGTTTTTGTGGGATCCGGAGAGCCGACGATTTTTAATTTTAAATAGGGATTTTGCCTGACGATTTTTTTAAAGCCTTCAATCAGGTATTCATATCCTTTTGATGGCGTGATTCTTCCGGCGCTGACTATCGTATTACTGTTTTTGCGTTTACTGGCGTCCCCGAATTTAAATTTTTCAAGGTTTACCCAGCGATTTATGATAACTATTTTTTCTTCAGGCACTAAAAAATTATCTTTCATATGCCTCGCGACAGCCCGTGAAGGGCAGATGACAAATTTACCCCAGCCCATTACCTGGCTCGATTTGGGGCTTTTGTAGATGCCATGAATTGTGGTTATATAGTGAGTTTTTGTGCCGCGTGAGGCAAAAAAACTTATCCATCCCGGAACGCGGGAACGGGCGTGAATGATGTCGATATCATCAGTTTGAAGTATTTTTTTTAATTTTGGGATAAGAAAAATAGAAAAAAACGATTTTTTATGAACGTTAAGTTCGTAGTGTTTTATATTCTCTTTGTCGAGCTCTTTAAGCAGTCTTCCTCCGGAGCTTATGACGATATTTTCTATTGCCTCATCGCCGGATGTGCCGCGATTATTTTTGAAAAAAGTCGAGAGGTCTAAAACCCCGCGTTCGACTCCTCCGACCTCCATCTTTGGTAAAATTTGAATAATACGCATATTTTCAGTAATTTATAACAGCCCCCGGATAGCTTCTCGGACTATTTTTCTATTTTCTTCAAGAACTTCAGCGGCAATCGGCTTAATTTCAGCTATATTATACGGGTTATCCAACAAAATTACATCTTTTTCTAATGAGTCAAGAAATACGTTATGTTTATCCATGTATTTTTCAAGCACTAAACAAACGCATGGTTTCTTTAGAGCCAGCGTTTCTGAAATCATTGAAATGCTTTCTCCGCTTACAAAAACAATTTCAGAAAGCTCTATAAAACCTTCAAAGGCAAAGTCAAAATTCGTGCGGCTTGGGATGACTATTGCTTCGGCATTAGGGAAAGCTTTTAGCTCGCTTTCTATGTATTCTTCGATGCTTTTTTGTGTCCTGCGGGAGGTGCTAAAAAGTATTTTATAATTATTTTTTGAGGCAAATATTTTTAGTTTTTCTATAAATAATTTTAGATTATTCAGGTAAGTTTTTTCGCTGGAAAGATATCCGCCTACGAATACAGAAATTTTTTTGTTATTACCAAGCTTAAAAAAGTCTTTACATTTTTGTGCTTTTTCTTCAGGATTTAAAGGGTAAGCGAGCGCGCCTTTTATTATAACGGCATTTTTTGCGTTAATGCGATCATGGGCCGGTATTATGCATAAATCAAATTTCTTGAGCGGTGTGTTTGGCCGTAAAATTACAATTGATTTAGCCCCGATCATTGATGAGACTACACGGTTTATGGGTGCGGCAATACTGCCAGTGCTTACTACCATATCCGCGTAAACTTCCTGCAATTTTTTACTTGTATCCTGATCCAGGAAAAATTTTAATAAAGAATGGCCGAGAAAATATTTTCCTGATAAAATGGCGATAACTTCAGCTACAAATCTTTGTACCCCGCTCCTTGTTTTGATTTCAATGGTTTGAGATCTTATTTCAAAATCCTCTTCTTTAAAGAAAGAAAGAAATGCCTGGGATTGTTTAAGATGGCCAGCCTTACCATCGCTTAATATCAGAACGTCCATGTCTTTTTTTCTTTTAAAGCGTTTATAATACCAGAGATATTCCCAGGGGTATTTTGTCAGATAGGTTTCATAAATTTTGTTTAACTCGCTTAGTAGCTCATAGTCTGTTTTTGAGCTAGGGTTTATGGGTTTGCCTATCTCGATAGTATGCGAAAATCCTGATTTTCTGTAACCAAAGCAGGGATAGATTTTTTTATTTAGCTTTCTTGCAAGATAAACCGCGCCTTTGGGGGTTGGAACGGAGTGTGTAAAAAAATCAACAAAAAGGGCGTTATCTTCCGCGCCATGGTCCACAACCATACCCAACAGGTAATTGTCTTTCAAACTATATAAGGCGTCTTTTAATGAAAAGCAAAGTTTCAAAGAATATTTGTTTCGTAATTCTGTCAGAAATAAATCCAGCTTTTTTTTCTTTTGTTCTTTCGCAAACATCTTGTATTTTAGGTCTTTTGCGATAAAAAAATTATAAAGTTCCCAGCTGCCTTCATGTATGGCAACCAGTATGCCGCCATCTTTTGCGATGTTTTCTGTTCCTTTCAGTTCAACTGAAGGAAAGATTCTATCGGCAATGAGGCTTTCCAATATACCTAACCCCAGGCTTTGGAAGGATTGCCTGACAATTTTGTTGATTTCCCGGTTAGTTTTCGCGGGAAAAACAGATTTTATATTTTTGTAGGCAATTTCTCTTTTTTTACGGTTTAAATAAAGAAAAATGCCGATTGTTTTGCCCAGGAAAAATACTACGAATAACGGCGCTTTTGACAATATTTTTTGTATGATTTTTGCTGTATTATACATGCTTAGCTGATTTTTTGCCTGATTTCGTCCAGGAATTTATTTTCCTCATCGATTACCATTTCGATTTCAAAAATATAAAAATTTATTTTATGATTGCCCGCTGATAAATGGTATTTATCTTTGCGTGTTATTAAGCAATGGTCTATCCCGTTATTTTTGAGCCGTTTTTCCAGCGCGTTAAACTCAAGCCGGGAAAATTCATAGTGGTCCGGATAGGTCATTGCCTCCGTAATTTTAATTCCGGCTTTTTCTATCTGGTTAAAGAATCCCTGCGGATAACCAATCGCGGCAAGAGCCGCTATTTTTTTATCTTTCAGAAAAGAAAGATCAATATCCTTTCCGTTTAGGTCAGAGATGCATTTAAACTTGTAATAGGCTCCGTAAATTGACAAATTGGGGTATTTTGAGTGGAATCTGTTCTTGGCCTCGATGAAATTATCCGCATCATCCTTATAGTTAATTATAAGGATGTCCGCGCGCGCGAGGGCCGACAATGGCTCCCGGAAAATACCCGCGGGTAGGAGGCGCCATTTTTTCCTTAATTCCCGCTCTCCCATAACGACGATATTTATATCGCGGCCGAGTTTGCGGTACTGAAAACCATCATCAAGAATAAAAAGATCAAAATCACCGGAGAATTTTTTTACAAGGCCAACCCGGTCTATTGATGAAAATACTTTAACTCCTTTTTCTTTGAGCAATTCTTCCTCGTCTTGGCCATAACCGCGGCGTAATACTGAAAGTTTGCGTAAGGCTGATATTTTTGCGTGCAGTAGAAGAGCCAAAGTGGTTTTTCCCGAACCTGCCCAGGAAAGATTGCCTATGCTGATTACTTTTTTATCGGATTTATATACCGGAAAAATCTTTGAACTGTAAAGAAAATTCCTGGCACTGATTATTGCCGCATAAATTAAGGAAAGCAGCCATAGCACATGAGATAAAACTGTTTCTCCCGGGTTAAGATTTTCCTTTTCCAGAAAATCGATGTACCAACTTTTTATTTTATGCATTTTAGAATTATTTTTAAATTTTCTTCAAGAACTTTTTTTTCTCCGGCAAAAACATCAAGGCAATTCAAGCGCAGCTGTTCACGTTTTTCTTTATGGTTGATGAGTGTATCCAAACAATTCTCCAGGCTGTTTTCATCAAGTATTTTTATTCCTGCTTCCTTGGAAAGGATGATTCCCTCAATGTCTTTAAAGTTATCCATGTGTGGGCCGAAAACTGTCGGTTTTGAAAAGAAAATCGGCTCTAACACGTTGTGCCCGCCATAATCTGCAAGGCTACCGCCTACGAAACATATATCGGCAAAGCTATAAAAATAAAGTAGTTCGCCTATAGTATCCAGAATAAAAACATTTCTTTCATCCGGGATATATCCAGACAGGCTGGTTGTTTTTATTGGGGTAAAACCAGAGGCGCTAATAATTTTTTCTATAGCCGGAACTCTTTCCAGGTGCCGCGGGGCTATAAGAAGAGTAACGTTTTTTGTTTTAGCGGTAAGCTTAGTATATACATCCAAAAGTACTGCCTCTTCAGGAGGGTGCGTACTGCCTGCTACAATTAGTATGGAATTATTTGTTTTAAGAAAATACGAATATTTATTCCTTAAATTTTCAAGCCGCACCTCATCAACGCGGATGCTGTCAAATTTCATATTTCCCGTAACGGCTATTTTTTCCTCTATTGCTCCAAGGTAAACAAATTTATTTTTGTGTTCCAGGTTTTGTGCCCCGATGTAGTCGCATTTTTTTAAAATATTACCGATTATCGGGCGAAATAACTTATATCGCTTGAATGCTTTTTCTGATATTCGCGCGTTTATGATTGCAATCGGAATATTTTGCTTTTTCAGGCAGTGGAACAGGTTTGGCCATATTTCAGTTTCAATGGCAATGAATATTTTTGGTTTAATAAAATTAATCAAACGGTTTATCACAAACGAAATGTCAAACGGAAAGAAAAATATTTTTGCGAGCTTAGCGTATTTTTTCTTGGCGAGCTTATTGCCGGATAAGGTAGTGGTTGTTATGATTATGTTATAGTTAAAAAGTTCATGAAGCCTTACAACTAGATTTTCTATCAGATTAACCTCGCCAACGCTTACGACTTGAATCCATATTGATTCTTTAGCCGGCAGGCTTACTTTTCCGAGAAGCCCGAGTTTTTGTTTTAAAGCCAAAAAGGTTATTTTTTTTCGCGCGGCATAAAAGGGAAGATAAACAATCAGGCCGATTATAAAAATTAAATCGTAAATAAGGAATATCAGGTTTGACATATTTGTATATTCGCCTATCGTTGAAT
>JBAYMZ010000018.1:0-11365 GCA_041663385.1 Candidatus Omnitrophota bacterium | reverse complement strand
TTTTTGGTTTATATCGCGGTTACTTTGTATAAATATGTAGTTGAATGGAAAAAACGGCTGCTTTTTGAACAGCAGCTTGATATCGCCAAAAAAATACAGGAAAGTTTCCTGCCGAAAAAAATACTAACTGTTAAAGGGTTAGATGTCGCGGCAACCATGCTTACCGCGCATCAGGTAGGCGGAGACCTCTATGATTTTATTGAATTTGATTCGGAAAAAATCGGAATCATGATTGGTGATGTTTCCGGGAAAGGAATTCCGGCAAGTTTATTTATGGCGATGGTGGTGGGGACTTTTAAGTCGTTTGTAAATAAGGATGTTATGCCGGAGGAGACCCTTTCTAAACTTAATGCTAAGTTAGTCAGCGAAGCCGGTTCAAATCTTTTTGTAACTGTTTTTTATTCGATGTTTGACTTAAAGAACAAAACATTTTTGTTTAGTAACGGCGGACATATGCCGGTTTTGTATTTAGCTAAAGATAAAGAACCGGAATTTTTAGATGTGGAGGAAGGCTTGCCTTTGGGTTTAATGGATAATTCGTATTCAGGCGCGCAGGTCGGTTTTAAGAAAGGAGATTTATTTATTTTTTATACTGATGGCGTTACTGAGGCGACTAATATAAAGGAAGAGATGTATGGCAAGGAAAGGCTTACTTTCCAGGCAATGGCCAATAAAGATTTACCGGCAAAAAATATTCTGGATAATCTGGCGAAAGATATACGAAAATTTGAGCCGAAATCAATACAGCATGACGATATTACTTTGATTGTGATAAGAATAGTTTAGGAGAAATTAATTGCGGTGGTTTTTATTTAAAGTTATAATAACGCAATAAAGTATCAGCGTCAAAACAGGAAGGTAACTAATGAAAATGAATGCTAATGAGTATATGTTTCGCGCGGTTAAAGTGAGCCTTTGTGGCAATATCGTACTTTTTTCTATTAAGGCCGCGACGCTTATTTTCGTGAATTCTTTAGCCATAGCCGTAGATTTAGGCATATCGTTTGTGGCATTGGTTGTTTCAGTCATATTGTTTTATTCCATAAAAATAGCCAATCGTCCGGCAGATCTTCTGCATAACTATGGTTATGGAAAAATAGAACATGTCTGTGAAGTGATGGAGGGGGTTATTTTGATTGGTATTGCCCTGGCAATGTCTTCTCAGGCAATTATGGGCATTTTGCACCCCAAGCATATTACTTCTGCCTGGCTTGGCCTTACTACAAGCATCATTGGCGTGATTATAAACTGCGTAGGAGGGGCCTACATCTTAATCATGGCCAAGAAAAGTTTTTCTCCGGCAATCCGCGCGGAAGCTTTGCATTATTTTCTTGAGGGTTTTATTTCGTTTGCTATCACCAGTGCTTTTATTCTGACTATTGTTTTACAAGCAAAGGGTCAGACGGAATTAGGTAGTTATGTTGATCCTCTCGCCGCGCTTTTAGTAAGTATCATCATAACCATACCTTCTTTTAAGTTAGCTAAACATGCTTTTTTGAAATTGCTTGATGCTTCGATGGAAGAAGAGGGGAAAATGGAAATTGTGAAACAATTAGCGATGCATGTTGATAAATATTGTGAATTTAAAGATTTAAAAACCAGAACTGCCGGCCGCAAAAAATTCGTGGAGTTAAAAATTATTTTACCGCAGGTTCTATCGTTTAAAAAGGGTTATGAGGTGGCGGCTTTCTTGGAAAATGGCATCAAGAATAATATTCCTAACAGCGAAATCTTAATACAGATACAACCCTGCAGGCAGGACTGCGAAGTTATTAAACAAAACAAAAGATGCCCGTATCTTTCATGTTGAATATAACGCATATAACATATTGAAGCACAGATAGTTAAGAAAAAGGGTTTTTGTTGACATAATAGAATTTTAACCTATACTTATCTGGTTGTATTTAAGGCCTTAAAAAGCCCAAATGGAGGCAAAATGATAGTTAAGCAACAGTTCTTTGCCGCGATTTTGAGCTTAAGCGTAACAACTTCATTTGTCCTAACTTCAGAAGCACAGAACACTCAAAAAGAAGAACAATCAAAAGAATTATCCGCGCAAAAGGTAAATTCTCCGCTTGAATTGGGTATCGGGCAATATAAGCATGAGAATTACGAAGAGGCTCTCAATCTTTTAAAGAAAGTAAGGCAGGAAGCTCCTCAAAGCACGCTTGCCGCGTATTATTTGGGCCTTACCTATAAACAATTACAAAACTACAAAGAGGCAATTCCGTGTTTAAAAGATGCGGTTACATATTCGCCAAAGATAAAAGGCGCGCTTATGGAACTTGTAGATTGTTATTATCAATTGGGAGAATTGGAAGAAGCTAAAAAGTGGATTGTTGAAGCCGAAAACGAAGGCATCCGTCCGGCGCAGACAGCTTTTTTAAAAGGTTTGGTGCTTTTGAAAGATGGTGATGCTTTAGGCGCTATTGCTGCCTTTAATGATGCCAAGTCACTTGATAAATCTATGGCCCAGTCGGCGAATTATCAAATCGGCATCGCGCAATTGAAATCAGGGAAAACCCAAGAAGCCAAAAGAGCGTTTGAAGAGGTGGTACTTGTTGATCCAAATTCCAACATGGCTAATTTTGCCAATAGTTATGTGGATGCAATAAGCGAAAGAGAATATCAGGCTCGGCCATGGAAATTTTCTTTCGGTACTGCCTGGCAGTATGATGACAATGTGCTTTTGAACCCGGATGATACAAGTGTAGCCACGGATATTAGCGATGAAGGTGATAGCCGTTATGTTTATACGGCACAGGCAGAATATGACCACCGCTTTAGTGATTTTTTCGGGCTTAAAGAGCAATACTTTTTCTATTATGGCAAGCAGAATGATTTAGGTTTTTTTAACCAGCTATCTAATACATTTGTCACTCAGCCGAGTTTTTATTTTAAAAACAGCTTGCTTACTTTTCCCACTGGCTACACACATACAATTATTGATCAGAGATCATATTTATCCATGCCTTTTACAAGCGCGGTTTATAATTTTATGGTTGGCAATAAGGACATGGGCCAGGGATATGTTAAATATCAAAATCAAAACTTTATGTGGGCGCCGACAGCGCTTGATGAGGACAGAGATTCTAATGATGTCAGTGCCGGCCTTGGCTGGTATCACTTTTATGCCGAGAACAAAGGATTTTTTAATTTGCATGGTGGCTTAGAAAATAACTGGGCAACCGGCACTGACTGGACTTATTTTGGCAACAAGGTTGGTTTAACCTGGCTCATTCCGGTTGTGGATAGAGTGAACTTGACTTTTTCCGGAGATTACAATATCCAGGATTATTCTAAATCGCATACCATATTCCATGTATATAGGAAGGACAAGATAACTACAGCTTCCGCGCTCCTGGCGTATAAGTTCTATAAAGATTCGGAGATTCAACTGCAATACACCTACGTGAAGGATAGTTCAAATATAAACATTTATAGTTACGACCGGAATATTTATTCGACCGGGATTGAAATTAAATTCTAAGGTTGCGTTTATCGGTTGCGGTTGCGCAGCTCGTATCGGTTGCGTTAAACGTCAATCGTCTTTAGAACGCAACCGAATAACGATAAACGAAACGAGTTGCGCAACCGCAACCGTAGAACGTAACCGTTTACGTACCTTGTTTTTATTCCATAAAAATGTTATATCTAAACATTACTATAAAAATTGTGGGAGGAAGATATGTATAGAAAATTTTCAATGAAAATACTGTTAGTGTTAATTGCTTTTTTCTTAATGCCCGCTTATGTTTTTGCCGATGAAGTCGGTAAAATAACCTACATTGAAGGTAGAGTCGACACATTTAAGCAAAACGATAAAAATAGCCAGGTAGCGCGGGAATACGATACTTTGTCTGTCGGTGATAGCATCCGGACAAAGTCAAATTCCAAAGCGGAAATCAAATTTAAAGATGGAACGATTTTGCGCCTGGCTCAAAATTCAAAGATCAGGATAGAAGACTATCAGTTTGATCAAAAAGGAAAAAGGAAAAGAGCCGCAGTTGCTTTAGAGAGGGGAAAGATCAGGACGATTATCGCGAAGATGCCTCAAGCGGCTGATTTTGATATTGTTACGCCAAACGCCAAAGGCATAGTTAAGGGTTCAGATATTTTTGCATACTACCAGGCCGGCGCAAGCGGAATGCTGGTTGCCGAAGGCGCGCTTTCGGTTGTTAACATGGCTCATCCTGAGACGCCAACGCTAATTCCTTCAGGAAACAGTGTCATAATACCTTTGGAAAAATTACCCGAAGGCCCACGGCCTTATCTTGATTTAGAAGAAAAACTTCACGAGCAGGATACAAACATTCCTTTTTCCGCCGTAAAAAGCCAAAAAATTTCAACTATCACCGCGCAAATCGCAAAATTCCAGGGCGAGGTTAAAGTTGTAACTAAAGGCCAGGCATCAGCGCATTTGGTAAAATTAAATGAAGTGCTCATGGAAGGTGATGAGATACAAACCGGCGCAAATGGCCTTGCGGAAATCAGATTGGATAATTCTAACGCTCTTAATCTAAAACCAAACACAAAACTTTTAATTGTAAAATTAGTTTTTAATCCGCAAACCAGGGAATATGAAAATATTTTTGAAGTAACTATGGGTAAAGTTAAAGCCCGCGTCGAAGGCATGAAAGGAAAATCTAAATTCGAAATAAAAACCCCTTTAGCTATCTGCGGAGTTCGCGGAACAATACTTTATGTAAATGTTTCGCCTGACGGAACAACGACATTAGTTGAAGGTGGCAACGGATACATAACCCATCTTATCAGTGGTATTACGCAAAATTTAAGTGCCGGACAAAATTCTTCTGCTAACGGACAAGGCGGAGTTTCAAATCCAGTCCAAACCGGCCAAGGTGAACGCGAAGGTTTTACCGAAGGCTGGGATTTCGGTAACGGCACAGAAGGCTATTCCGCGCCTGGAGGGACTACCAGCATAACTTATAATACCAACACACAAATAAATAATGGCATAATCAATACGGGTACAGGCGAGGGAACGAATCAACCCGTAGACGTACCAGTTGAGCCGCTGGTCGAGGAACCAGTTACTTTAAACGGTGCTTTCGAAGGTGCTTTTGGGCGTTATGAATATACGCTTGATTCCAAGGGGTTAGTTCTTGATTGCGGAACCATTAACAATGGTGTAATTGCTGCTACCGGTGATATTTGGGCAGGTTCATCTCAAGCTATTGCCTTAACCGGCGATTTTAATTTTACTGATATAACCAGCAATCATGACCTTGATTTATGGACAAGTACAGAAGATCTTAATCTCGCTGCCTTAACCGCTGACGGCTCATCGCTTTTCGGTATTATCGGCGGAATTAAAAATAATAATTCCTTAAAAGGCATAAGTTACGCTTTTTATATTAAACCTGACGGCACTATTGGCTATACAAAGTCAGCAGATTTAGCTGGCAGCCTAAGCGGTATGCCATCGGAAACATTGGTTCTTCTAGGCACGGTAACTACGCATCAGATGGGCACAGGCAATTCTTTGGAGATACAGGGTTTTAGCGAAAATGAATTAATGAGTGGTAAGGTAACTGGCGATATCTCCGGCGTAATGGACATAGGCCATAGTTTTAGCAAGGGCCAGAATTGGGGTTTATGGAGAATGAGCTTAGGTGGTTCTAATATTTCAACCTCGCTTTCCAATAATTGGTCAGCAAATGTCGGCGGGAAAGATGTCGATGGGGATGACACGTTTTATTTTCTTATGGATATTAACGGTAATTTCGCGGGAAACAACGAATTATCCGCTACTATCAGTGGTATGGCATTAGACTATGACTCAACCGGTTCAGTCGTCGGATATTTGACTACAATTACCGACGGTGAATTTCGCGGAATTTATGAGCAAGGCGAAACCGACAGCTGGTGGGAAGCCATAGCCGCGGGAGTTTATACTGAAGCTCCTCTTGTTTTTGGTGGAAAGATTTTTAACGAAAGGTATGATGTTGGATTTTCTATTGATGGTTTATTCGGCGGCACTAACTCTTTATGGGAGGGTTCGCCTGAAGTTAAAATAATTGGCGATTTTAGTTTGGATGGACAAACTATCTGGAATGCAGATTTAGAAGGCCGGACCGCTGATGGCGCAAAGCTTTTCGGATTTGGCACAGGAAGTAACGTAAACGGTTCCTTGAAAGGAATATCCTACATCATTTATATAAAGCCTAACGGTGAAACCGGTTATATAAAATCAACTGATTTAGCCGGCAATACTTATTTAGATATTGATATGTTTCAAGCTGATGGGCACTTTACCGCTATCCCTAAAGGCATAACTTCTATTTCGCCCAACGATCTTTATTACGATAGTACACTGCTTGAAAAAGACGATGTTATTCTAGGGCTTGTCAGCGGTACAAACTTTTCTGGTAGCATGAATAACGGAGAAGATATTTATCTTGATGGCCAGGATCCCTGGGATATCTGGAGAATAGAAAGCAGCGGAACTTATACCAGCGTGCCTGGTAGTAATTGGGGAGCTGTTATGGGTGGCTTTAAGCGTAATGGGTCAAATTCTTGGGATGATTATTATATTATGCATCTGACCGGTTCTGCCTGGTCAGGCAATGAAATATCCGGCTCGATAACTGGAAAACTTTTGAATTTTAAAAGAGGCGGAGAGATGCTTTGGGATGAGTCAGAAACGCTTACGGGAGATTTTTTAGGAACCTATGGTGAAGGAAATTGGCAAATTACAAGTTTGGGAGTAAGCGATAATCAATTGCTTCAATACGGCAGTATACTCGAAGGAAATGGCGAAGCAACGGGAAATTTTGCTTATTACAACACAGAACTTAACGGAACAGTTTGGGATGCAAGTAGCCATATAACCGGTTTATTGGGAAGTACGGATTCCCTTTGGGCTGCTTCGTCTCAAATTACAATTATAGGAGAATTTTCTAATCCGTTAAACTATAAATTATGGGCGGTTGATTTGAATGGCTACACGAAAGATGACGGTACCGGCCAGGCGACGTTTTCAGGGATAACAGGAGGAAGTAATTTAAGTAATTCGCTAAAAGGGTTGCTGTATGCTTTTTATATCAAAGCCGACGGCAGTACTGGTTATTTAAAATCAACGGATATATCCGGAGAATTTTATCCCGGCATCAATATGTTTGAAGCATATGGTGTTAGCGCCTTTACCCTTATGGGCGAAACATCTGTTTTACCCGCAGACCTTTTTTCTAATATAGATGACGACAATGATAATGTAACGTCGGGGTCAATCGGTGGTGATATTTCAGGTACGATAGAGCTTAAACATGCGAGCATCGAAGGCCAGGATTGGGGCTTATGGAAAGCAGCCTTAGGCGGTACTATACAAAATCCGCTTTCTAATAATTGGTCAGCAGTTGCCGGAGGAAAAGAGAATAGCGATAGCTCCCTATTTTATTTCCTTATGAATATTAACGGCACTTCCGCAGGAAACAATGAATTGTCTGCGACTATCAGCGGTAAAGGTATAGATTATGATCCAATTGCTAACGAAGGATATTTAACTACGATTTCTGACGGAACGTTTCTTGGAATTTACGATGCAAGCAATAACTGGTGGGAAGCTTTAGCTGCGGGGGTTTATACGGAAAGCCCGCTCATGTTTGCCAGCTCTATCACAGTCATAGAGGAAGGTTATATGGATACCGCACCTGCCACCATTCTTACCGGTATTCTTGGTTCGGCTGAATCAGCCTTTTCCGGCAGCCCCGTAGAATTTACTTTTATGGGAGATTACTATTTAGAAAACGATAATACCTATCATATCTGGGGAACTGATCTAAGAAGCAACAATAATGGTGATATTATTAATACCACTTATGATGGCGGCGCCTATTATGGAATGATTGGTGGGTTATTTAAAAGCAGTACCATAGAAGGTAAGCTTATTAGTATTTATGTAGATGAAGATGGTAAGGCTGGTATTATTTCCGGAGTCTTGAGCGATGGTGTTATCTATAGCGATATAGATATGTTTAAAACAAGTGGAACTTTAACGGCAAAACAAAAAGCAATAACTGAACTTGGCGATATGTCTCCTGCGGATTATCTTAAAAATACTCATGATGGCGGATATCTTGAAGAACTTAATTTGAAAACTAATCCTATAATTGAAGGTTATGGCGGTGGTGGATATGAAAATTTAGGTGAAGGAGCTATTAGAGGGGAGATTTCCCAAAATGATTCCACGGTGTTTAATATTTCTAATCAACATTGGGGCATTTGGGGAGCAACAATAAAAGGTAATTATACAAACCTTGGCCTTGGCGAAAAAACTTGGGGGTTAGGTTTGGGAGGAGAAGCTTTCACTGCGGCCTATGATAGTGTTCCTGAGCCAGTTAGCTGTTGGTTAGGAACTCTTAGTATTTCTGAAGTAGCGGATAGTAAGTTAACCGGCAATTTTAACGGTTTTTTCTTTTCTGAAGCTGGAGATGGGGATCTCGATGTCTCAACTATTTCAGGAGATGCTTCAGGTTATGTTGAGGCTGGCGATGGTGGTGTAACATGGCAAACAGGAGCTATTGGAGATTGGGTAGAGGTTGCGCAATTAAATCCTGGATTTAGCTGGAATGAATTACAGGAATTTGTCTCTAACCCCATAATGGAAGAGTACTCGACTTTAGAAAACTTAGAAACTTTACAATTGTTTTCTGCCACCAGCGGAATAACTTCAGCGGCGATGGATATGAATCTTTATGTCTCTCCCGCGGCGGACTATGGCATTTGGACAGCGATTATAAATGGAAATTATGCGGCAAACCCCGGAAGTGGATGGGGGATGACGTTGGCTAATGGTAGCAATAACATAACTCTAAATAATGGAACATGGGCTGATAATAAATGGACTGCTGATGTTTCTGGAGGTATGGTTCACAATCACCCTATTTTAAGCGGGCAAGCTGCCGGTACCTATACAGGAATAGATTCTGGTACTTTCACCGGTGTTGGCGCAGGCAAATATTCAACAATAGGTGAGTAAATTTTCAATATAAAACCATTTTCCACCTACGCGGTGGAATGGGTTAATCAGGATTTACAAAAAGGTTGAGGTCATCCCTCAACCTTTTTTATTTACTCCATATATAAAGCGACTTCTGGAGAAATAACCAAACAATGACCAATAGCCAAATTTCAATAATCAAACATCTCTGTTTGGTTATTGTATGTTGAAATTTGAATATTGTTTGTATCTTGTATTTTGGTTATTGGTTATTTCTCCTGTGACGTAAGACGAAACGAGTAGCGCAACCGCAGCCGAGAGACGATTCCTAGTAATCACTCCACAAATATTTATCCACGTATTGCGTGAGGACTTCTTGGGCGGTGGGAGAAGGCGGGCGGGAAAAGTATTTATAAATAACCGCGTGCGCTGTTTCGTGGGCAAACACGCCATCAGAAACATTATCCACTGACACAAATATCGAATTTGTTTTGCTCTCGTAATAAGCGACTTGGTTTATGGTTAAGTCGCCCCTGCGTAAAAATATATCCACATTAAAACCTTTCGTATGCATATCAAGTATATTTTGCACCCGCTCAACTATCCGGTCGACTCGTGACTTGGCAAACCCGGTATCGCTTGAATATTCAAAACGTTTCCCGCCGATACGCCACAGAAAATCATTTAAATCCTTGTCTTCAAAGTAGTGAATAACCGAGTAATTTGTTTTGAATGTTTTTTCGGTTTGCGCCAAGCTGAATGTGGGCGATAAAATAATGATCAGGAGGGTTATTATATTGATTATAGAGCGAGCCATCTTTAGCTTTTAAAATCGGGAAGTAACTTTAAAATGATCAATTTCTCTTTTGAGAATTTCTATGGTCATTTGTATTTTTTCGGCGTTTTCAGAAATATCTTTTTCCGAAACCAGTCTTTTTAGTTCCGCAATGTTATCTTTAATGCGGCCGATTTTATTATCCAGGAAACCGGTTGTTTTGTTTAGCGTTTCCATAAGTTCGAGAAGCTGATCGGTTTTTCTTAAAGAGAGCCGTTTAGTAAGATCTCCAGCTGTGGTTTCTTCAAGGCACTTCTCAAACCGGTAAAGCGGCCCGGCAATCCGGTGCGAGAGTATTGTGAATATAACCATGGCGGCAATGGTAATGCCTAAGCCGACTATCAACACGATAAGCAGTAGAGGAACCAGAAAGAAATTCGATGTCGGCTCTACTTTTAGGTTCGAATTGACGTATCCGGTGGTAATTGTGTCGCTTGAAAAATATATAAACAATCCAACGATCAGCCCGGTTTCTAAAAGGGTGAGCAATAGGAACCGATAGATAAAACCGATCTGGAACCTTTTCTTTATTAAGTATTTCTTTCTTCTCATGATATTGATATTTTAGCGCGGATGTTACGAATTCAGACGGATGATTTTATCCGTGGCATCCGCAGCCATCCGTTTGCATCCGTTTTTAGAAAAACCCAGCTTACTAAATAAATACTACTTTAAGAGTTCATCATTTATTTTTATGCGGGAAATTTTTCTTTCTTTTTTTAACCAATCTTCAAACAACGTTTTTTCTTTCAGGACAATTATTTTTCTTTCAATGTCTGATCTGATTGTTTCAATCGGAGGGATGTCGTTGTTTTCTCTTTCGCTGACCATTATAAGGTAGTAATTATAACCGTCGTCAAACTTTTTTATCTCGCCGCCGGGCAGAGTAAATGCTTCAAGAACCTCGCTTGATTCTAAATCCTCGTAATTTACCGGCCCGATAGTCTGCCATCCAATAGTATCTTTATTGCCCAGATAGTTTTTGTAGGCTTTTTCAATAATATTTTTATCGCGGTTTTTCAGGATTTTAAAAGTAACTTTTACGGATAAATTATCGTAATACTTATTAATTTCTTCGTTTGTAACAAAAATGTAATCCTGTGATTCTTTATTTTTTAAGTCAACAAAATCCCTAATCAGTGTTTGCTCCCAGAAATTTTTAATCGTATTTGTGAATTTTTCTTTACGTGCCAACCCTTCCTGTATGGCAGCCTGGGCAATTAATTTTCTGTCGATAATCAATGCGAGCTCGCCATATTTTGTTTCAGGGGTCACTTCAAAGGTGGGATTGCTTTTTGCTTTGCGGGCGATTTCTCTATCTAAATCAGACACATAGACAGGTTCTTTGTTGACGTAGGCGATTACTTTTTCTTTAGGGGATTCGTTTTTCGCGCAAGATGTAAAAACGATAAGAATGATAAAAATGGCAGATAGTTTCAAGGCTTTTACACTTTTAAGCATATACCTTATTATATAAGTAAAGGATGATTTGACAATAGCATTTTGTTTAATGAGCACCGTTTTTATTTTTTAAGGCCAGGTTGTCTTGTCCTGTTTCTCGCAGGAAC
>JBAYMZ010000017.1:0-11673 GCA_041663385.1 Candidatus Omnitrophota bacterium | reverse complement strand
GGCTGGAATGTTTTACAGATACCGCCGATGAATCTTAGCAATATGGATTGCCCGTATTCTGTTGAAAGCTCAAGGCTTATGGATTGGCTCTATATCAGCCCGGATATGCTTTTAGGAAAATCTTCTTATCGTAAGTTTGATGGTCTTTCGATTCGTTCAAAGCAGGCTGAGGAGTATTTAAAAAAACATCAGCAGGAAATCGAACAGTTACGTAATGCTAAAAACACTGACTTTGGTAAGGTTAAGCCGATTGTCTATGAAACCTTAAAAATTATATGGAAAGATTTTTCAAAATTGCCGCAAACGCATCGTCATCAAAAGGCTTTTTTGGCGTATAAAAATAAAATGCCCTGGCTAAAAGACCACATACTGCATGTATTGTTAAAAGAAAAGTTTGCCAGAGAAAAAGATATGTGGCGGGATTGGGATTTTCGTCTTTGGGGAGAAGCATTAGCAAGGCGTCAGCCCGAAGCTCTTAAAGAGGCAGAAAAATTAGTTCGTCACACCAAAGAAGGCAATGAAGAAATAGATTTGATTGAATTCCACTCATTTATGCAGTGGGTATTTTATCATCAGTGGAATAAGTTTAAGACTTTTGCTCACAGCCGTAACGTTGGTTTAGCCGGAGACATGACTTTTGGTTTAGACGGGGCTGATCTCTGGATACATCAGGAATTATTTGCTTTTGATAAAGATCTTAAACGCCGCTACACCCAGGGTGTGCCTCCGGATTTATTCAGCGACATGGGGCAGTACTGGCAGTTCTATATGTACAAATGGGAGAAGCCAGAAACTGTCAATTTTATTTTTGAGCGATTTAGATATTTACTTGGGTTCTACGATTATGTACGTTTTGACCACGCATTAGGGTGCTATCGTGGTTATCGTTTCTTAGAAGATGTGGACAACCAGATGAATTTAAAAGATCTGGGCATACAGGATGAGATTAATTCACTGCTTGAAGAAGGCAAGCTAAATCCATCCAAACAAGATGAAATAGCCAAAAAAGTATATGATATTGTTTTACGTAAATTAGCCGCAACGAATTTATTGACTGATGAGGACAAAAAATATTTCTTTACGCCAGCAGGCACACTTAGCCGTGATAGCGCTATATATATTGTCAGGCGCGCAGACAAACAGCCTGGTTTCGAACCAAAACTCGCAGAAAACGGCTGGGAACGATACAATTATGTTACTGAAAAGCGTATTAGCGATGCAAGTTATAATGGTTCTTGGGATTTTCTGCCTTTCTCGAAAAAATATATTAAAAAGTATTTATTTCCGGACGACTCGCAAAGAGCGCCAAAGATTGATGATAGTGTTCGTATCGGTTACTTTGTGCCAGCTCCAGGAGAGGAGATTATCTCAGGTTTATTACGTATTGCGCAAGAAGAAGGAAAGGTATTTATTACTGAACTTTTAGGCGTGGTTCCGGAAGAAGCCAAGAAATCCGTTGATACATTAGCCGGTGCAATTGATTACGCTCCAGGTATATTCCAGGATAATCCTGGTTTTTGGATGAGTGATGAGTTTAAAAATAAGTGGACTTTGGTGGTGCATTCGCTCCAGGACTCAATCAATATGGAAGGAAAGAAAGCCACCGGAAATTGTAATCCAATACGCGATGTTTCTCCGGAACAGGCAAAGGTTACGATGACCGATGATGAACGCATGAAATGGCTTGGCCCGCTCATGCAATCAAAAGCGCTTTTAGCGATTCTGATGTGGCCGGATTGGGGGAAGTGGTCGGGTTCTTGGACCGAACGTATTACCAATATTCCCGGCACTCAAACCGGTAACTGGTCATGCAAGACACCTGTTGCGATTGAGGAGCTTCTTAGAGCTGCACGCGGCAAGAAAAGTGCTCATGAGGCAAAAAGTGTGGTTGATTTTGCGCGGACATTAACGGTTCTTTCTAAAAGAGATACATCAGAAACCAAAGGATTTTTAAGCAAATATATAGGCATGGTAGGTAATTTTTCGCGGTATATACCAGACTCACTCAAAGGCTCAAAATATTCCACATTAATTAACACCTTTCCTTATTTCGGCAATGTCCGGCAGCAGCGGTTCTTGGATGAAAAATTTGAAGTTTGGGCTCTCGTAAATAAAAAGCCAAAGAATATATATTTGCATATTGGTGAAAATAATGCGCGGATATCACTTCCGATGCACACCGCCCGAGTTAATAACGGTTTGTCAAAGGATGTATATTTATATGTTGCTTCCATCGCCGCTAATACCTTAAAAGAGGGTGACCATTATTTTACAATTGAAGTAAACGGTAAAGAAGCTGAAGGTAAAGGCTGGCTGCAGGCAGTTAAGCGCGGCGACTCTAAGCTTAATCCCGTGCTGGTTCCTGATTATCGCACCGCATCAAGTGTAGTCAGCAACCCTATGTCAGATGAGTTATATAAAAGTTTTAAGAGGTTACAGCAATCAGAATTTCGGAATCAAATTTTAAAGACATTCTGGAGTGATGTTGAACGGATAGGTGCTCCTCTTATTGGCGAAAGCCAGAGAGAGGATACGTCAACAAAGATTCCAGTAGTATTTCTTTATAAGGGGGCGGCAAATTCTGTCGCTCTGGCCGGGGATATGACAGGTTGGTGGCCTGAGCGTAATCAGCGCTTTAAAAAATTTGAAGGAACTGATTTGTGGTATTTAGAGGAATCGTTTGACGCTCGCACGCGTCTTGATTATAAAATTTCCGTCAATAATCATTTAATTCTTGACCCGCTGAATCCGCGTAAGTCAGCGGCAAAGTATAAAGAATACTATATCGATAATTCCGAATTAGTTATGCCGGATTTCAAGAGGCCTGAAGAGTTAAAAGGCAAATTTAGAGACAATGAAAGGCTTAAAAAAATCAGCGTGCCTAGCCCAAAGCATTTAAAATATGACCACGACGTATGGATTTATCTTCCTCCGCAATACAACAAAGATGATCGCACGCAAAAATATCCGGCTGTTTATTTCCAGGATGGCTATGATTACCTGAACTTAGGTAATGCTGCAGTTGTTCTTGATAATTTAATTAATACCAAACAAATACAGCCAATCATTGGTGTATTTGTTGAGCCGGCTCACGAAGAAAACCGAAATCGCGTAACCGAGTATACGATAAATAATAGATACAATAAATTCTTCGCAAGGGAGCTCGTTGCTTTTATAGACACACACTACAATACCATCAACGATGATCCAACGAAAAGGCTGGTTGTTGGATATTGTTTTGGCGGCTTGATATCGTTATACATTGCGCTTCATAATCCAAGCGTATTTGCTAATGTCGCCAGTCAGTCCGCGTGTGTTTCTTTACATTACAGGCAAATATTTACTGAACTTGCCCAATTACGCAGCCGCCCGGCACAGTCCAAGCTTTTTTCTGTTTACATGAGTGCCGGAAAATATTCAACACAAGGCAGGGTTAATGGGCATAAAAGAATGTTTAACTTTTTGCGTGATAACAAACATTTTCGAGACCGTTTAATTAAAAATGGGTATGAAAAAATAAAATATGCGGAATTATATGACGGCCATTCCTGGGGATGCTGGCGCAATGAGCTGCCGGATATTTTACGCCATTTCTTTGCTGTTCCATCAGCATCTTACAATCAAGTCCAAGCTTCATCTTCAACAACAATCATTGGTGCTAATAGTCGTAATAAAACAGAGATTCAAAGAAGGAGGTTTATATGGTCATCCGTGGCTTTGAAAACCTTGTCATTACCGAGATTGTTCCCGCAAAAACCGGGCTTATCGTTAAAGCAACCTTTCCAGGTTGGATCTCCCAATTCACCTTTATCTTGCACGGCGATGGCAGCGTCAAAGGAATCAGTGGAAACCGGTGGCAGGATGTTACAGGCAACTCCGCAAAAGTTATTCTCGCAAAGATTTTCTTTACAGTCGCAAGACAGACTCAAGGTGTTTCATAAGGCGATTTCATCGGTTTTTAGGCCGGTTATTATTTTTGCCAAAACTGTAAACGCTTACTTCCAAAATGTTTATATGCATAATAGTAAAGGGAATTTTAATATCAATCAGACAGATGCATTGCATAAATCTTCTTCATCAGCCTCAGGAAGTTTTATAGACTCAGTTTGGCAGAATCTACGTGGTCACTCCTTAGAAACGATTTCCCAAGCGGTGCGTACGCATGTTCGGTTATTAGATAAAAACCAACTCCGTAGCCTTGAGCTTAGCGTGGCACTTACTAAAGCGATATTCCCCAAGGATTACGGGATACTTCTGTCGCTTATTACGCAAAGCAGAATTCAGGTTGTTGCGACATCTGACATAAAAACTTTGGTTCCTAAAATTAGAAACCAGAAAGCGCTAATCAAGAATGGTGATCGGATTGATGCGGAAACAACGGCAGTTACTCTTACTCAAGTAACTCCTGTCAAAAGAAGTTATGTTATCGTAATTAACGAGAGAGAATTTTTGATTCCAGCTTGTTTGTTGGCTAATATATTTCATGAAATGGTCGGGCATATTGCCCGGTATGAGAATCCAGCTGTGCGAGAAAGGATGCGGGGTATAAAATTAGAGGTGGTTCCTGAGGCAATTGAATTTGCCGCGTGTTATCGCGAAGCAACGGGTTTAAAAAACGCCAGAGATGCACGCAGTCAATTAAGCGTTTTAGCCGAGCAAGGCCTTAAGAATGATAAAGCAGGCTTAGAGTGGGTTCTTAGGGCTTTAAACGCGGGCATGCTTAATACTTTAATACAAAACGCTGAAGCAGCGATAGGGGAGTATCTTCAGCAGATACAAACTAAGACGGAAGTTAGTTCATTTGTTCCGGCTACAGAAAGCGAAACAGCCGCAAATAAAGGAGGAATCCATCCGCAGGCTTCAAGTTCTGTTAACCTAAAGGATAATTATTCTATTGCCAATGCTAAAGCAGCTAAGGGTTCATTGCCTGTTGTAGTTTCTGTGCCGGAACAACGAAGTTGGCCGCATATCTATAATCAACTTAGAGAGGAAGGCGAGGCAGAGGGGCGCATATTAACAAGTTTGGGGGCAGATTTTGCTAAATGGTGGATTTATCGCGTCTTGAAGGCGAGAGCCAATAAAATAAAAAATAAAGAACTCCCAACAACTATTTCTGGTCGCTCGATAAGAGCCCGCGAACTCGATGGACGCAGCCTGTCATTATTTACCGGCAGCATTCCAGAGCAATTTGTTTCAGAGCTTAAAACCTATGGATACAGGAAGAAAAAAGACAATGTTTTTGTTTTAAATAAACCTTATGCGTTTCCGACATTACAACCGTCACATTTTTTTAAAGCCAATAAAGTTGTGGGCGTTATTAAAGAGCCATTAATCCCTATACCGAATAAAAAAAATCGTGCTATATACAGTCCTCATATGGGGAAAGGCCAAACCAGCTATAGCCAGCAGGATGCAATGCGGGAAGGCCTTTCTGATGCAGAGTGTGTTATTAAATACCTAAGGGCTTACAATAGACTTATTAAAATGCCCACAGCTATTTCTTTCTTTAGGGCGACAATCCAACCAAATACAAGTACAGGTCCGTTCTGGACAACGATGGACTATTTATTGAAGCATGGCATAAGCCATGAATTTCTGACTCTTCTTCATGTGGGATTCTATCTTCACTGGATTCTTTTTAGCGGGCGCCTTTGGGATGACAAGCTTAGTAGGTGTGAGCCCATTGACTTATGGATTTTTCAAAAGGTTTTAGAAAAATTCTGCCGGGACCACTGTGCCAGAGACACAATTAATAAGCCGATTAAAGATTGGCGGCAGCCTGGAAAAATAAAACATTCACAACGCAGAATGTTTGGGTGGGCACCTTACAGTTTAAAACTCATAAAAGAACCCGGCTTAAGGCGTATGGGGCATTTGCTTAAAGAAGATATCCATATTTTTAGAGCCTTTGTGGGAACGTATGGCTTTATACGCGGGCCAACTTATGCTTTTGCTCGGGCAATTGCTACCAGGGATTCAAAAGACCCCGCCTTTTATCGCTTACCTATATATTATCAGAACTCAATTGAAGCTCACGAAATAGCTCATCAGAAAAATAGTGGTGAATTATTTGCATACAAAGAAGAGTTAAGAAATCCTGTTTTAACAAAAACTGCCTCGCAGGAGCGTTACGTTGTTGCTAATTTAGAAATCGGCGGAAAGTCCATCACTGACCCTTATGGCAGAGGAGCGATTCATCTTGAGAGGTTAGTTTCTGGAGCTTATTTGCCGGATAGTTACAAGTTGCTTATTCCCGCAGGTTTTAAAACTACCCTTACCGGCATAACAGCACAATTTATTCGTGAGCGCGCGCTTAAGGTTTTAGCTAAAGCGCCGGAGGCAATGGATATTGATGATAAAGCCTGCCTTAAAGTTATGCAAGACAGCATAGACTTTTTGGCTTTCGCCGTAGCCGAAGTAATTAATTCTCAAGAGAAGCCGCACATTAGAGTGGTGCTTTTTGGTGGCGTTGCCGAAAGAAGCGGTGAATTTTATCGCCAGCACTTAGAATCAAAAATAAAAAATTTATTAAAGACAGGTAAAACTGCAAAAGTGGTTATGTCGTTAATGGGCAATTCACGCGCGATTATCGGCGCAACAGCAAATTCATTATTTGTAACCGGCTCAGGAGTGGCAGATAAAAAATATGCCATTGGTATAGATTTGGGCGGAACAAATATCAGGGCAGCTTTGATTGATTTGGAAACTATGCAAATCGCCGGTGAAATCGCGTTGGCCGATGTTTTACCGGATGAAGCAAGCCGGTTGGCAATGGGCGATATAAGCAGAAAACTTCAGGATAATTCAATGAATATGGATTTTAATAATTTACCCAGGAAACTTGAAGCCTTCCTGCCTGAACAGTCAGATAGAAATATTCACGGACAACTTTCTCAAAAGATGTTGGGCCAATTGGTGTCAGTAATACAAAAATTTGATTTAAGTAACGTAGCTTTTGTCAGTATCGGCGCTCCGGGAATATTTGACGAACAAGGCCCGGTAAAGCTAGCCTATAATCTTCCGACAACAAGAGTTGACGTAACCAAAGCATTAAATACAAAGTTCGGCTTACCTATATATATGGGCAATGATGTTGCCTGCGCAGGTGTAGGGGAAATTGTTGCCGGCAGCGGAAAGGGTTTTGATGAGCTTTTTGTTCTTAATGTCGGCACTGGCCTGAATATGTCAAAGATTACCCGGAAGAACAATACGCCGGTAAACCATAAAGATGTTTTAGACAGCAAACAGGCAGCTGATGTTAAGGAGTACGCATTAGCATCCAGTTCGACTAATCTTGCGGCAGGTAGCGGTGACCTTGAACAGAAATTTTTTAAAGGCAAATGGAACGATAAAATATATGACAGCAAGTTTATAAACCCAGAACGAATAATTTCTTCGCAGCGTCCCACTGTTGTGTTTGATTTAGATGAAACAATCGCTTATGCGCGTAAGCCTGGCGCCGGAATGGGTATGTTAAGGCCAGGTATAGAAAAAGAGTTAGATATTTTACGAAAGGAAGGCATAAGGCTTGTGTTATGGACAAGGAGTAGCCGCGAAGGAGTCAGAGCATTTTTTAAACAGGCCCAACATCAGCATGTACCCGCATATTTTGATTTGATTATTACATCAGAAAATTATATTCCAAAAAATACAGACGACCTACTCCAGATCTTTAAAACATACGCATATTATTTTGGAGCCAACAAAGGCAATATTGGCATTAATTATCTAATAGGAAAATTAGATACAAATTCCATACTTTATCCAGATAGACAAAATGGTATGTATAATCTATTGGGAATAGATTTTTGCGACAGGATAAACGATTATTTTCTCAAAGACTTCGTCCAAAAAGATTTAGCGTTATTGGGATACAGACTTCTCGTTGAAGATGATCCAAATAAAGAAATTGAAACGGTTACTCCTGCTGGATCTTTTCTTTTGTATCGTCTTAATCCAGACCTTGCTTCCAAGCCTATGCCCGGTTTAGCCATGGCTATTATTGAAATGCTTAAGGCGACGCCAAGCTCATCATCAGGAAAGCAGGGTTATGGTTCAAGCGCTGTTTCTTTGCGTAGTAGTAAATCAGAAATTATCGATATTATTGATGATAACGATAAAGTAGTTGGCTCAATCGATAGAAATGTAGCGCATCTTTTAGGGTTACGCCATCGCACAGCAATGGCTTTTGTGGTAACGCCTACAGGTAAGATACTAATCCAGCGAAGAGCTCCGGGTTTGCGGTTGCATCAATTATATCTTTGTATATTTGGCGGACATGTTAAAGCCGGTCAAAACTATGAACAGTCTGTAATGGAAGAGTTGAAAGAAGAACTTGACCTAGAGAAAGAACCTCAAGGTAAACTATCTTTACTTGGTTATGATAATTATCAGGAAAGTGGGATTACTAATAAAGAGAGAAGAGGGATGTTTACATATTTTCTTACTGAAGATGAATACTCCAGGGTGATAAGAAAAGAGCAGGCCTTAGAGGGTGAGAAAAGTAAGAAATCAAAGGAGGATTTCGAGATATGGCTAAAGAATGAGCAGGTTGCTAAAACAGGACACGGGGCGGTATGGGGTTATTATGAGAAAAATTTATCAGAAATATTAGAGGCTGCGCGAGAGTCTACATATGTTTTTGACGAAAATAGGGGAGAAATAAAATTACGCTATTTTGAACTGAAAGATACATTTGCCCAAAATTCAGTATGGAAATCAAAGGCATATTTTACTCCCGATGTATTAGAGAGGCTTCTTAACAATAGAGAAGTTATTAATTCCTTAAAAAGTATTATTGAGCAATATTTTGCGCCGAAACAGGCTTTAACCGCCAAAGCCGACTACAATGAACTACCTTTGCAACTAGTAAATCCAAAAGCCAGGAAGCACGAATTTCTTCAGGTTAATAATGTTAACCGTTACGCAAGACGGGCCGGCAAAAAACTAATTGAAGCTTTATCTATTTTTTATTACGTTAATCCGGAAAGTATATTCATTCATAACGGTTCAGATGCGGTTATGGAGAAAATTTTTATGTCGCTTATCGGTGACGGCAAGGAAGCGATACTTGTCGTGCCAAACTTTACTTTTACTGACGCATACCTTAGCCAGAGAAATATTAAGCTTAAGAAATTTTCTCTAAGCCGGGAAAACGAATACAGGCTGGATCCCGAAGCCCTTGAGAAGATAATAACGAAAGATACTGTTTTTGTAACTTTCGCTAATCCCAATAGCCCAACCGGAAGTTATACACATTCTTCTAAATTTGAAGAACTAATCAAAAAATATCCCAACACTATTTTCCATTTTGATGAAGCCTATGGAGAATTTGCAGATGGCACCGCTATAGGCCTTACCAAAAAGTACAATAATGTAATTGTTTCTAGAAGCTTTTCCAAAGCTCTTGGTTTAGCTAACCTGCGTATTGGTTATGCCATTGCATCCGCTGATATTATTAAAAAGATTACCCCAATACCGCTTTTCCCTGTCTCTGAGTTTATCGAAGATATAGCTGTTGAGGTATTCAAAGATAGGGCACATCTCAAAGACGCAGTTAATACGCTCGCTCAGTGGCGCCAGGAACTTATAGTTAATCTTTCAACTATTGAAGGTATTAAAGTATATCCTTCAACCGCTAATTTTATTCTGGTAGATTTAAAAGATATTAATATGACCGCATCCCAGGTAAAGCAAGCCTTATCACAGCACGGCGTAGAAGTGGCTGATGTAACAGAACGTGTTAATGACGGGCATGGTTACCTGCGTATTACCGTCTGTAACCCCGAAGAGAACCGGTTGATATATGAGAAAATGAAAGAGGTGGTGGAAAATAACCGTCTTATGAGTAATTTTAGCCGTGATGGTAAAAGCTTTGATAAGGTAGTGCCGATTATGATTACTTCTCCTTCCGCAGCCGGAAAAGATGAGCTTTTGTTCAGGTTGAAAAGAGAGCTTGGAGACGCTATATCCATAGTCGTGCGCATGACCTCAAGAAAAAAACGTAAAAGCGACATTATTTTTGATAATTATGATTTTGTCAGAAAAGAAGATATTTTAGAATCCTATAAACATGGAGAGCTTGCAATGCTGGAAGAAAACTATGGCGGCAATTTATATGCAATTAGAAAAGCTGATGTTGACCGCTGTCTTGCCGAAGGTAAAATTCCGGTTGTTATCGTTAATCCATACGAAGGTAAAAGAAGTTTTAAAGAAAACTATCCGCAGGCAGTTTCGATATTTATTTCCCCCTTAGAGGAAGAATGGAATCGTAAATTTGCCCCTACAGCGACAGCAGAGGAGAAAAAAGAAGCTAATAGAAAATTATCCCGCATTGTCAGGATGTCTATTTTGGGCAGGCATCGCGGCGATGAGAATATTAGGGTTCGTATCCGTAGCGCTTTGCATGATATGTCTAAGGCGCATGAAGCTGACTTTATTTTATCAAATAAGCGAGATTTGGTTGGTAAGGGAGGAAGAGTTTTTGCGGCAAATTATAGAAATTTTAAAGATATAATTTTACAAATAACTAAAAATTCAATCACATCCCGCGGCCCGCCAGCCCACGCTGCTAATCAAGAACTTATTCTTTTTGATACTCTTAATCCCTTCGAAAGGAAAATACGTTTAATCTCCTGGCTGAAAGATAATTTTAAAGATTCAAAGCCTTTCGTCCAAGTTCTTGAATCTCTTTCTAAAGATCAGGCGCAGTCACTATTTATTTCCGCCTCAAGGGTGCGGGTTGCCAAAAATTCCAGCAGGCCGATACGGCTTTATGTGGAAGACGGCATAATTGAATTAGGCAAAAAGTTTTTAGAAAATACAGATGCCACTTTCGATATGCTCCTGTCTGAGATAGAACAGATTATTTCTGTAAGTTTAGGCGCGTTACATCTTGATACGCCTTGGCGCAACAACCCTTATCTATTCAATATTTCCAGAAACATTCTTCCGCTTTCTTCCAAAGAAGCCGAAAGGCGTTCCATCCGGCGTTTAAAGACGATAGCGCAATATCGCTATCACGAACTTAGCCCTCGCTCTGCACGAATCGCGCGACAAATACTTGAAGATATTTCAAAGAAAGGATTTCTGCCGGTTATGGAAGAGGAAACCCGTAGCCCCGATTGGTATAGGCGCAGAATTGCGCAGGAAGCATTGTCATGGGCTGAAAGAGGCCATCCGCAGAAAGAAGATATTAAAGCGTTGCTTGCCAGAGGAATTCATGATCCGAAAATAGGCCAGATTAGCGATCCCGCTTTAAGAGGTTTAAGGCGTTTAGGCCCGGAAGGGTATAAAAATCAAATACTATCTGCGTTACAAGACCCGCATCGTTCTTGGGCGCGCGAATATATGATTTGGTCTTTAAAATATACTAAAGATTTAGAATGTATAGAGCCTATTATGAATGCATTGGTTGATCGTGAAAGAAGCAGTAATAGAATCGCCAACAGGACCTCCGCTCTTGATGCTTTTTCTCAATTTGCCCCTGAGTATGTTATCGATGCTATTATCGCAGAGCTTGACGATGTTGATGAGGTAGTTGCGGATCTTGCGGAAAAATTGTTGATATCCCTAGGCGTTTTAGCTTTGTCCAGGCTGGTAGGTTATTATGTTTTAGATCCGTCAATACGGCTTCTTGAGGTAATGGCGGAAATGAGGGAGTATCTTGAGCCT
>JBAYMZ010000016.1:0-12030 GCA_041663385.1 Candidatus Omnitrophota bacterium | reverse complement strand
GGGTACGATAAATATGGCGGCAATAAGCAGGGCGGCAAATAATGCCAAGAATAAAGCCCTTGTGTTGTTTGGTTTAGGGTTAGATAGAACAATTTCCTGCTCGCCAATTTTCGGCTTTGACAAAACCGCATTATCTTTGGCGCGCTCTACCTTCTGTAAAGCTTCATAAATTATACTCATTTGAGTTCCTTTAATGAGCACAGTATTTTTCAAGCACGAAGTGCGCAGAAAAAATACTAGTGCGAATTAACCCCGCCGAACGCTGAAAAATTATCGTAGAGAATTTTTCAGCATCTTCTGTGAGGCTGGGCAACGATCCTTATTTGAGCTCTTCTATACAGGCTCTAAAAATTTCCGCGTCAAAAATTTTCTTATCCTTAACAAATCCGCAAAGCATAGCCCTATCGCAAAGCGCGTTTATGAGGCGCGGTATACCTCTTGAAAATTCGTAAATCAGTTTATAACCTTCAGGCATAATCTCTAAATCTATCTGTCCGGCGGTTTTTAACCGAAACTCCACATAGTTCTTTATCTCTTCTTCATGTAGCGGGCAAATATCATATTTTACGCAAATCCTCTGCTTGATTTGCCTTAAATTAAACTGGCTCAATTTTTCTTTTAATTCCGGCTGGCCAACAAGAATTATTTGTAAAAGTTTTTCCTGTGAAGTTTCAAGATTGGAAAGAAGCCTTATCTGCTCAAGCTGCCGGGAAGTAAGGTTCTGGGCTTCATCAATAATTAAAACGGCGTTGCCTCCGCTTGAATTGATATCCACTAAAAAAGCATTTAATGTTTTTATTATATCCAGACGGGTTTTCTTTTCCGGAATTAGCCCAAAATCTTCAACAACAGCCTGCAACAATTGAACTTCACTAAAATAAGGATTAAGCACAAGCGAAGTTTTCACTTGAGATGAAAGTTTTGTAAGCAGGGTTTTGCACAAAGTTGTTTTACCGGTTCCCACCTCACCGGTAATAAGCATCAGGCCAACCTTGGAAGAAATACCGTAAAGAAGGCAGGAAAGAGCTTCCTTGTGAGAATTGCTTTCAAAAAAGAATTGAGGGTTGCTGGTTATACTGAATGGAAAGGAAGTTAAGCCGTAAAATTTTTCATACATTGGTTTATTTAAATCTGGACAATATCGCTTGTGAATTAACCACCTCTTGAGGAACAACCTCACCAGGCTTTATCACATGCACTGTAAGGAATATCATTAAATCTATCTTTTCCAAATCATACGTATCCCGGCCAAAAGCCCATCCTATCACAGGCAAGTCTTTTAGAACAGGCACGCCTATCCTTGACTTTGATCTTACATCTTTAAGCAACCCCCCCATAACTACCGTATCTCCGTCTTTTACTACTAATTGGGTTTGGGCTTCTCTGGTTAATATTATCGGGTACTCCGCAAGGATTGTGTCTCCTTGTTGAATTTTAGTTGTTCCATTTTGACTGGAAACAACAGGGTGAATAATCATATTAATAAATCCATCTGCGTCTCCGCAAATCTGAGGCACCACATTAAGCTGTATCCCAATGTCCTGATATTTTTCTAAAGAACCACCTATTATTTGAGAGCTCTGTTCGCTTACCTGCGTCTTTATTATTGGAAATTTCGTTCCAACCATAATCGAAGCTTCCTGATTATTAAGCGTAAGTATGTTTGGGGAAGAAAGTGTATTGGATTTTACATTTTCTTCAAGAGCATGCATAACAACTTCAAATTGCGCGCCGGTTAAATTCTTGAAATCCAGCTTTAAACCGGTGTTATTCGCGTTAATGTTTGTCTGCTTTGGGACAAAATTTGAAGGCGTTTGGTCGCTAAGCCCATGCCCGCCTAGCGTTTGAGTACCATCTGAATTAAGATTAAGCTGTTGAAAAGTAAAATCCGTGGCAGAAGCGCCGGTTGAACCGGTTCCCCAGCTAAAGCCGATATCGCGCAATAGGTCTCTATCAACCTCCAGAATCTTTACTTTTATCATAACCTGCTTGGGCATAACATCTAATTCTTTAAGCAATTTTTCTATCTCATCTAAATTTTTTGATATATCCGAGATAACCAGAATTTTTGTACGGGAAATCTGGCCCTCCTGCGATCTTTTTCGTTTGGCAACATCATCGCCAAATTCCCATCCAGCTTGCCCTGTTGACTCAAGGACAGAAACCCTTCCCGCGGGAGACAGTAGGGATTGAATGGATTTCTTGGCATCATTTGCGTCAAGGTATTTTAGTTTAAACACCTTGAGAGTCGGGACTTCAACTTCCTGCCTTTCCTTTTCCTGAATATCTCTGTTTTTTATCTCATCACCGGTTGCAACAAGAATTATATTGTCACCTATCCAACGATAACTATACCCATAAGCATTCAACACCGCCTTTAACGCGGTTTGCCAATCTATATTTTCTAAATTTACGCTGACCAAACCTTCAACCTGAGGGCTGATCACAACATTGACTTTATTGCCATTTTTTACGGCTTTCTGCGCTATGGACTGCAACACCACCTTAATATCAGCATCTTTAAACCTTATGTTAGGAATTACTTCTTCCTGAGCAAAAACCGTTGAAACGATAAGCAAAAATACAAAAGAAAGACAGGCGCACTTTGTTAATTTAGCAGTGAATAAATTCATAACATTGGAATGTTTTTCATTTTTTACCGGAAAGCATTTCATTATCTTCCTCCAGCTTTAAAATAAGAATTTCTTTATCTTTCTTTAAGAGAACTTTTTTCTTTCCTATTTTCACTATTCTGTAATTACCTATTATATCATTTTCTTTGAATACTTCATCACCTATAATCACAACGCTGCCGTCTTTAGAATATATTATCCCTTTTACGATAAAACCCTTAGGGCCGATAACCCTCTTTACCAAAAGCTGGCCGCTTTTTGTAACAAGCGGCAAAAGCGGGTCTCTATCTGCCTCAGTAAAACGGTATTTACTTTCTCGTGGCGCGCTTGAACAGAGAAAAAGCACAGAGAAAAAAGTTACCGCCAAAAATATTATTTTTCTTTCACTAAACCGCATATGACCATGTCTATTGAATGATATGGCATCCCGGACGCAATACGCATCTCCGTTACGTCAAAAAAATATTTGCTGTTTTGGATATAATCCAGAAAATTTGCCAACCCGTGATATGAACCGTTCGCGCTTATTATTATTGGTAGATACTGAAATTTACCCAATTTAGTAGTCAAATAGGCCTGCAGAGGCGCCGGTTTTAAAACTTTCAGCTGCACGTCAAAATTTTTGCTTTCCGAAGAAAGAAAAGAATAAAGCGCTGATTCGCCTTGAGGCAATACAAATTTTGTAGACATTTCGCTTATTTCCTGCTTAAGGCCTTGTTTTTGCTTGGAAAAACCATCCCGGTTTGGCCAGTCTCTTTCAATCTGAGTAAGCTCCTGCCTTAATTTTGCAATTTTCTTATTGACGCCAAAAGTAGCATAAATTTCGGAAGTAAGGATGGCGACTTCGATAAGCAATGCCAATCCAATCATTACAATCAGGACGACATTCTTGTCCAGGTTTAAATTCTTGAGATTTAGATTTTTTATATCTAGTTTGAACATTCTAAATTAAACATCAACACTTCCATGCCGTTAAAATCACTTTTTTGCGAATCCTTTATATTTATATTTTTAAAATGTGCCGCGAAATATTCTTTTGCTTTAAGATTATTAATAAAATTTTCAAGGGAAACCAGATCATCTTCGCTGTCCGATTTTACCACATACCCTCTTAGGAGTAATAATTTTTTATTGAAATTTATATTTTCAAACCATATATTTTGCGGTAAAGAAACGAATATATCGGAAAATATTTTTGCCATCTGGTTTTGCGGGGTGAGAATTTTCGTGAATTCATTGCTTTCATTCTTCAACGAGGCAAGCTCATTTTTGACCACTGACATGATCGCATATTTTTCTTTCCACTTGGCCCATCTGGATTCATAATGTTTATATACGGCTAATCTTACAAACAAAAATATCGCGAGAATCGCGATGAGGCAAAGAACAAAAAAAACCCCAATAAGCATATAGAAAGATGCCTGCTGCAAAATAGCATTCTCCGCCTTTTGCTTTTTCGGGCTTAAATTTATATATATTTTGTCCATGGCTTATACCATTAAACCACTTGCCACCGCAAAATTATTCTTTATCGCGCTGAATTTGCTGTCGCTAATGGAAGTTAAATTCTGCAAATTATCCAAAAGCCCGACTTTCGCGTCCAAATAATCGGCAAATATCTCGCCAATGCCGCTTACTTGAGCCAAGCCGCCGGTAAGAAAAAGTTTTTCTATGCGTTCTCCTTTATTTACTTCGAAATAATCAAAGGAACTTTTGGCTTCTCTGGAAAGGCTGGCAATATTACTTTGCGATAACTCTAAGAATTCTTTATGGTTGGCGCTGTTCGCTATCCAGGTATCAATATCGCCTGCCGGGATATTCTTCATATTAGACAAAACACCAAGAATGTCTTTTGCCCCGAAAGTCAGGTCCCTGGTCATAAAAGGTATGCCCTTTTTAAAAATAGTAAGAGTAGAAAAATTATAACCAATATCGATAATCGCGGTATTTACCTTTTTTTCCTCTTTATAAAAATTCAAAAAAGCATTTATTAAACATATACTATCCAAACTGATATCGACAATGTCCTTTTTTTCTTTTTCAAAAATATCTATAGTGTTGTTTATGAGGTCTTTTTTCGCAACCGCCAGAAGCAGGAACACTTCATTCGCGGATATTTCTTCAAGAACAGAAAAATCAAAATACACCTCTTCAGGGGAAAATGGTATATGTTTATTTAATTCGTAAAATAGCGTTTGTTTTAATTTTTTCTTATCAAGCTTTGGGAAAGAAAAATACCTGACAAGGCTTGAGTGGTCCTTAAGAGAGATTCTCACTTTGTTTGTGGAAATCTTTTTTTCCTGCCAAATAATTTTTAGGTTTTCGGAAAGATTTTTTTGAGGTGTCAAAAAAAAATCGACTACTTTTCCTTCTTTAACAACAAGGCCCTTTAGATAGCGGGTGCCTAAATTAACGGCCACAAAGCTTTCCGTTTTGTTTTTTAGTATATTATTGAACAATTGTATCATTTTCAAGCGCTTGGGTGGTTGGATTTTGCCTTAACACTCCGGATTGGTCTATGTAGAAATGCCTTTTGCCGGTTTTACCGATGAATTCCGGATCAGCATTAATATAAAAACTATTACTATCCGCAGAAGTATATGTAAAAATATACCCTGATTTTTTTCCGGTGGTTGCCATTTTTTTACTTATATAGCCGGGCCCTGCTGATGACTCAAGCAGTTGAGTCATTGCTTCAGGATAGGTTTTATTATCCGTGAAATACATTTGCATCGCATTGAATAATGAACGTAAATTAGCCATAGCGGCAAACTCATTCGAATCTATGCGTGACCTGACTATATTCGGCACAGCTAAAAGAACCAGAATTGTGATTATGGTAATAACCACTATTATTTCTATGAGAGTAAGGCCGTTTTTGATACGTTTGTTTTTCATAATAAATTTCACTCCTTTGATACAATATTATACTTAAATAATGTATTTGTCAAAATGAAATAATTAATAGGAGAGGGATTTGAGCAAAGGCAGGTTTTCAGGCGGTTAAAGCTCCTTTATTTTTCTAACTATTGCCGCGGCAATCGCCTCGTAATTTTCATTATCATCTAATTCTTCAACTTTCGCAAAAATAACATTTACTTCACCTGAATTTATACGTTTCCCGCCTTTGGGCAGCATTTTATCGGTTCCAGAAATTTTAGCAGCCAGTATAGGCACTTTTGCTTTTTTGTATAGAAACCCAACACCACCCTTAACATTATCATAATTGTCGCTTCGCGTTCCTTGAGGAAAAATTAACAGAGGCTCATTTTTAAGTACCCCTAAGGCCGCACGCATAACGCGCAAATCGCCATGCCCCCTTTTTACGGGGATAACATTTATGTTTTTTAGAAGCCAGCGAAAAAAACTATGCTTGAATAATTCTTCTTTGGCAAGATAGTAAAGCTGCCTGGGGCAAAGCGTCCCGATAACGAAAGGATCCAAATTACTTATATGGTTTGAAGCTAAAATAAAAGGCCCTTGACGGGGAAATAATTGTTGCCCTTGTACTTCTATTTTGCAGTAAAATTTCAGAATCAGCTTGCAAAGCGCTTTGCATATTTCATAAATCATAAATCATTTTCTTGCCCAGAGAAATTAATTTATCCGCTTCTTTTTTGCTTTTGCTCTCCGCGTACACTCTGACAATCGGCTCAGTACCTGATTGGCGAAACATCAGCCAGTTATCTTTGGTTATTAATTTTATGCCGTCAAGTTTATTTATCCTTTCTACTTGTTTACCATACAGAGCGCTTGGTAATTTAAGGTGCTCAATGCCTTTTTTTACACTTTTCACAGAAATCGCCGTGCGGCTGTAAAACCATCTACCGTAAGTTTTATATAAATCATTTAAAAGGCTGTCGTAGCTTTTTTTCGTATGCGCCATCATTTCAAGCAGTAAAAGAGCTGCCGCTGAGCCGTCTCTTTCGGGAATATAACCTTTAAACCCGATGCCGCCGGCTTCTTCTCCGCCGATACAAATAAGTTTTTCTTTGAATAAACTTGTAATATATTTAAAGCCAACCGGGGTTTCGTAGCAAGCCGCGTCAAGCGACAAGGCTACGTTATCAATAATATTACTTCCAACAACAGTCTTACCGATGCCGCCGGCTTCTTTACGGTTTTTAATCATGTGGATGCTTAAAAGCGGCAGTATCACCTGTGCGTTTACATAATTTCCCTTACTGTCAAAAGTGGCGATTCTATCCGCATCGCCGTCAAGTACCACGCCTAAATCATATTTGCCTGTTTTCATCGCCGCGATCATTTCTTTTAAGTTTTCTTCAATCGGCTCAGGATGAATGCCGCCAAATGACGGGTTAAACTCGTTACGCAGATAATTTACTTTGATGTTAGACTTGCCCAAAACACATTCTATAAAACTGTCTCCGGCTCCATACATGACATCAACCAGAATATTAAGCTTTAATTTGCGTATACTGTTTAAATCCACGAATTTTGTTAAAAAATCTATGTAAACCGGGGTTAAATCTTTTATTTCCAAAAGCCTGCTTGCTTTCGCAAGTTCCTCACTGATTGTTTTTGGTTTTGTTTTATAAAGCAGGCTTTCGACTTTGTCGGTTATGCTTTTATCTGCAGCTCCACCATCTTTGGTTTTAATTTTTAAACCGTTGAATTCAGCGCCGTTATGCGACGCGGTGATCATAACGCCAAGATCATATTTTTCGAGGAGCGCATGAAGGCTTACCGCGGGGGTAGGAACCGCCCGGTTAGACAAAACCGCTTTTATTTTATTTGCCGCAAGCACCAGTGCGACTGTTTTGGCAAATTCTGCTGAAAGAAACCTGCAGTCGTAGCCAATTACAACTTTTTTTGGTGCATTTTTTTGTTTATAAAGATAATCTGCTATTGCCTGGGAAATTATTTCCACATTTGCAAAAGTAAAATCTTTAGCAATTACCGCGCGCCAACCGTCTGTTCCGAATTTAATCATTGCAGCTCCTTCCTTTTACGTATCACGTAGCAAGTAACACGTATCACGTTTTAAACGTGTTACTTGAAACATGTAACGTGTTACAATTTTTATTTGTAAAGCTTATGTTTCTCTATATACTCCGCTACTCTATCAGTAACAAGGTATTTTACAGAAAATCCCTTTTTTATCAACCCTCTTATGTATGATGAAGATATTCCCATTTGTACGATATCTAAAATTATAAATCTGCTTTTTTTCTCTAATGGATAAGCTCGCCTTTTAGCTACAACTATTTTTACGGCTTTTTTTAAATGCTCAAAATATCTCCAGGCAGGAAAATCATTCGCCAAATCCGAACCGACAATGAGGTAAAATTCTGCTTTGGGAAATTTATTTTTAAGCTCACGCACCGTATCTACCGTATAAGAAATTCCTCCGCGTTTCATTTCAATGTCAGAAAGTTCAAAGCGCGGGTCTTGGCCAATGGCAAGTTTTACCATATTCAAACGGTCTTTGGCTTGCACATTATGGCTTTCCTTGTGCGGAGGGATATTGGTGGGGATAAAAAAAATCTTATCCAGCGCGAGCTTCTGATAAACCTCTTGCGCTAAAATTAAATGCCCCGCATGCGGCGGGTTAAATGTCCCGCCTAAAATTCCTATTTTCACCCAGCCCTTCCTTCTTTAAAATTATTATTTTTACCCCAACCCTTATTTTCTGCCATATTTGCCAAGCTTTTGCATCTTATCATGGTAGTTCTGGAAGGGCTGGGTTCATATTTTTTAAAGGAACCCTATACTTTTATTTGTGTAAAGTGTAACGTGTAATGCCAGTGTAATGTTTGCTTGTGTAATGGCTTTACACATAGGCCCATTACACTCACTTTACACATTACACTTTCAACATTCCACAAACCATAGTCGTTTAAGTTTTTCGATTATTCTCTAATCTGCCCATCCCCTGTTACTACCCATTTATAGGTAGTGAGTTCTTCGAGACCCATGGGTCCGCGGGCATGAAGCTTATCCGTAGAAATTCCTATTTCAGCGCCAAGGCCGAACTCATAGCCGTCACTAAAACGCGTGGAAATATTAACGAAGCAGCAGGCGGAATCAACTTCTTTGGTAAATCGCTTCGCATTATCTACATTTTTCGTAAGAATACTGTCGGTATGATGTGAGCCATAAAAGTTTATATGAGAAATCGCCTCATCAATATCCTCTACCACTTTAATTGTTACAATTAAATCCAGATATTCCGCAAACCAATCTTCCTCTTTAGCGCAAGCTATACCTTTTAAAATTTTACAGGTTTTGCTGTCGCCTTTTATTTTAACTTTATATTTATCCAATTCGTTTTTAAGCAGCGGCAAAAAATATTTTGCGGCATCTTTATGCACCAAGATTTTTTCAACCGCGTTACACACCGAAGGCCGCTCGACTTTAGCATTTACGCAAATACGCAAGGCTTTTTCAACGTCTACGCTGCTATCGATAAAAATGTGGCACACGCCCTTGTAATGCTTTATCACAGGGATAGTTGAATTATCAACAACTTTTCTTATCAGAGCTTCTCCTCCTCTAGGAATAACCAAATCAATGAATTCGTTTTCCTTAAGCAGTAAATCAACTGCTTTGTGGTCAGGATTATCAACAATAAAAAATGGCGAAAAATCTATGCCACTATTTTTTACTGCTTCTGTAAGAACTTTTCCGATTATTTTATTAGAACTAATGGAATCTTTTCCGCCTCTTAATATCGCTATATTTGAAGATTTAAAAAGCAACCCGATGCAATCACTTGTAACATTGGGCCTTGCCTCATAAATAACAAGTATGACACCTATTGGCGACCTTACTTTTTTTATATTCAAGCCGTTTGGCCGGGTATATTCTTTTATAGGCTTTCCGATAGGATCGGTAAGCCCGGCAACTTCTTTTAAAGAAGCGCTCATTTCATGAATACGTTTATCGTTCAGTGTAAGCCGGTCAATAAAACTTTGCGATAATTTATTTTTTGCTGCCGCTTTAATATCTTTGGCGTTTTCTTTTAAAATGGCTTCTTTATTCGCTAAAAGAGCATCTGCCATTTGATAAAGTATGGCATTTTTCCTTTCGCTATCAAGTTTTGCCAATTTATAGCTTGCTTGACGGGCTTTTTTAACTAAATCTTTGATATATTTTTTCATGGTAATATTTTTTATATAACCTTTAAATCACAATACACAAACCATAAATCACAAACAAATCACAATTCCAAAACAACAATAAACAAACATCTTATTGTAATTTGTGATTTAAAATTCCCTTTATTCTTTCATGACAAAATTATCCCGATGTATGGCTTCCTTCGCAAACTTCTTATTACGGCAATCAGCTAACTCATGTGAAGAATAATGAACTAACCCACAGCCAAGAATATTTCCGTTTACATCTAAAACCTCAACGGAATCGCCTTTTTTAAATTCGTGTTCGGTTTTTATAATCCCAACGCAAAGAAGGCTTTTGCCTTTATTTAATATGGCTTCTTTGGCGCCATCATCAATCCAGATTTTACCTTTTATTTTTTTACTTAAAGCAATCCAGCGCTTGCGGGCTTTTTCTATTTTTACCGCCGGCAAAAGACAGGTGCCTCTTTGTTCGCCTTTTGCAATACTGGTAATTATGCCTTTCGCGTTTCCGCAAGCGATATGCAAAGTTGACGCGGTAGAGGCAACAATTTCCGCGGCTTTTAACTTTGCAGCCATTCCTCCGCTTGTAAACTCGCCTTCTTTATTTTTTACAAGTTTATATAAACCTGCGTGCATTTTTTCAGGAATTGTTTTTGCCTGACCATTTTCATCTAAAAGGCCCTCCACATCAGAAAGAATAATGGTTTTTTCCGCGCCGACAAGAACATTAACTAACGCGGCAAGCTTATCGTTATCGCCGAATTTAATTTCATCGCTTGCTATGGCGTCATTTTCATTAATAACCGGGATAACATTCATGCTCAATAATTTATCCAATGTCGCCCGAGCGTTTAAGAAGCGTTTACGATTATCGAAATCATCCCAGGTAAGCAATATCTGCGCGCAAAGTTTTTCGTGTTTTCTAAAAGCCGTCTGGTAAGCATCCATAAGCATAATCTGGCCCAAAGAAGCAAGGGCCATAAGCGAATGAGCGTCTTGAGGGCGCTTTTTGAGGCCAAGCTTGCTTGCGCCGCAGGCAATAGCTCCGGAAGAAACCAGAATAATTTTATAGCCTAAGGCTTCTGCCTCAATTATATCAACAACAATATTAGAAATTAGTTTGGGGTCGAGGTTTCCGGAAGGAGCGATTATGCTTGAGCCAACTTTTACAACTATCTTCTTCGTATTCATATATCAGATAATTATTCAGATACTTTTTTAGCTTGCGCTTTCTGGCTTATAGTTTTAAGCGTTTTCGTTATTTTCTTCTTTAATTCCTCAATCCCTGTATTGGTAGTTACTGAAATGGGAATAATGGTTTTAAAATCTACCTTGTTTTTATCTATTCTATCAACTTTATTCAATAAGTAAAAATTTTTTTTGCCTTTAAGCAATTCCTTATCAAACGCTGATATTTCTTTTTTAAGCAGTAAAAAATCCTCTTCACACGATGAAGAATCATCACTGACAAATAAAACTATTTTACTGCGGAATAAATGCTTAAAAAACCAATTGTGCGCGTAATTATCTTGAGAATCTTTTTTTATGGCCGGCGTATCCATTACGGTAAACTTTACTGATTTAAATTCAACCGGAGCCCAAACACAGCTTGTTGTCGTGAATGGATAATCTGCCACCTTATAAGATTTTCCCGTAAGCGCGTTAAAAAGAGAGGTTTTGCCGGTGTTAGCAAAACCCACAATGGTCACATCATTGGGAATGCAGTAATAAAGAATTACTTCTTTTTCCTGGCCTTTTTCAGCCGGAAGGACATATAATTTTTTGAAATTTCCTATACCGCCATTGCCGCCGCGGCAAATCAGGTATTCCTGATCATCCTGGTTTAAATCAATAATAACATTCCCGTCCAAATCAACAACTTCTGTCCCTTTAGGAACATAGATTATGGCAGGTTCGCCATGTTTACCTTTTTTATTATATTCTTTTCCTCTTTCTCCGTTTTCGGCGGTAATTCTTTTTTTGTCGTTAAATTTAACCAGATCAGAATGGTGCGGGCTGACCTTAAAAATAACGTCGCCGCCTCTTCCACCATCTCCTCCGCCACCAATTATCCGGCGAACAGAATATTTCATGGAAGAAGAAGAGCCTTCTCCGCCATCGCCAGCTTTTAAATAGATTTTAACTTCATCAACAATCATATATTTGCCTACGAAATAACCAAAATACAAGAAACAATGATCAAACAATATCCAATAACCAAATCTCAATTATCAAACAAAAAGCGAATACCCCTGTTTGATAATTATTTATTGGGTATTGAAATTTGTTTG
>JBAYMZ010000015.1:0-12125 GCA_041663385.1 Candidatus Omnitrophota bacterium | reverse complement strand
CTTTGCGAGGAATTGCTCGAAAGTATTTTTAGTCAATTTTGTATAGGTAAGTAGAACAGATATTATGAAACTCCAAGCACCAAGCTCAAATTTCCAAATAAATTCCAATTTTCCAATTCCAATGTTTCAAACTCATTTTGTTTGGAATTTTGGTCATTGTATATTGGAATTTGTTTGTGATTTGGAAATTGGGATTTGGAATTTTTTATTTGTATAAAAGAGGAGTAAAAAAATGGATAAGAAAAAAATTGAGCAAGGTGTCCGGATGGTACTTGAGGGGGTTGGGGCAGATTTAAAGAAAAAAGATATCGCGGCTACTCCGGTAAGAGTGGCCCAAATGTATGAAGAAATTTTAAGCGGCCAGTTCAAGAACGCGGAAGAGGAGTTGGAAGTTATTTTAGAGCAAAAACATGACGAAATTATACTTCTTAAAGGAATCCCTTTATATTCGATGTGCGAGCATCACATGCTTCCCTTTATGGGCAAAGCGCATGTTGCCTATATTCCGGATAAACGCATAACAGGTTTAAGCAAAATCGCCCGCGTGGTTGATGTGCTTTCAAAACGCCTTCAGGTTCAGGAGCGCCTGACTACGGAAATCGCTGACGTGATAATGAAAAAGCTAAAGCCAAAAGGCGTTATGGTAGTTATCGAAGCCGAGCATCTTTGTATGTCGATGCGCGGAGTAAAAAAAGCCGGCACGCTTACCGCGACTTCAGTTGTCAGGGGAATTTTTCTTACCAATTCCAAAACCCGGCAGGAAGCTTTAAGTCTTATTGGGGCAGCTAGATAAGAAATCGTCATACGGTTGCGGTTGCGCAACTCGTATCGGTTGCGTTATGCGTTAATCGTCATTCAAAACGCAACCGTATAACGGTAGACGAAACGAGCCGCGCAACCACAACCGATTAACGCAACCATTGTCTTGCTTAAATCCCTTCTTCTATATACATTTCTTCGTAAAGAGAATTAGGTATTTCGGTTAAAAACATCGATGGCCGGGATATCACCAATCCGTTTTTAAAAGTAAATTTTGTTTCCGGGTAGGTTATGTAGAGAAATGATTTTGCTCTAGTTGCCGCGACATAAAATAATCTTCTTTCTTCTTCAAGCGCTGATTCTTGTGCGAGAGCTTTTGGATGCGGGAATTCATAATCGCTAAAGCCGATAATAAAAACTGTTTCCCACTCAAGGCCTTTTGCCTGGTGGATTGTTGAAAGAGTAAGAAATTCTTTTCTCTCTTCTGCGGATAAAACAGTCTCACCTTTAAATTCGTCAAAGGATCCCAGCTCAAGTAAAAATTGTTTTATCGTAGGGTAATCCGATGCCATTTTCGCAAGTTCTTCCAAATCAAGAATTCTATCTTCAGGGTTGTCAAATACGAGGTAGCAGTAATCTTTGTAAAAAGCAAGAACTTCCTGTATCGCGGCTTGAGGCTTATCAATAATTTTTAAATTCTGCAATTTGGAAGAAAATTCCCGGAAACCTTCCTGTTGTTTTTTTGGCAGGCCTTTTGACGCCTCGCTGGTTTCTTTTTTTTCTTCAATATGCATTTTCCATATTTTTGCCGCGTAGCTGCGTCCGATTCCTTTATATAAAGAAACCGCACGCTTAAAAGACAATTCATCATCGGGGTTATTTATGATTTTAAGATAGGCAAGTACATCTTTAATGTGGGCTTGTTCAAAAAACCGGACGCCTCCGCGCATTATATAAGGTATGTTTCTTTTCATTAATTCTATTTCAAGTTCGAGAGCTTGGAAATGTGACCGGAAAAGTACAGCTATTTCTTTTAGAGGAATGCCTTCGTTAACCAATTCCAATGTTCGCTGGGCAACGAATTTAGCCTGCAGATAAACATCTTTTGCCTGGATTGAAACAGGTTTTGCGGCCTCTTCTTTTACGCTTTTTAATGTTTTAGGGAATTGGTTTATGTTGTGCCCGATTATATTATTTGCTAACTGTAAAACCTGCGGGCTTGAACGGTAATTTATTTCAAGCTTATAAACTTTCGCGCCCTCGAAAGTTTTTGGAAAATTAAGCAGATTATTAATATCCGCGCCTCTAAAGGAGTAGATAGATTGCGCGTCGTCTCCTACTACAAGAATATTTTTATTACAAGAAGAAAGCCTTTTTAATATTTCAAACTGGATGCGGTTTGTGTCCTGATATTCATCAACAAGAATGTATTTAAAATTTTCCGAATACTTTTTGCAAATTTCTTCCACCGTTAAAATTTTAAGCCAGTATTTAAGCAGGTCATTAAAATCCATCGAGTTACTTTGTTTTTTCTTTTCTTCATAACGCCGGAGCACTTGTTTTATTGGCAGGTTATATTCTTCCACATGCGGATAGTTTTTAATTATGACATCGTCTATCGCTTTTAAGGAATTTATAGAGATGCTGTAAATATTAGCAATAATATCTTTTTTAGGAAAGAGCTTGCCCTGTTTTGTATAACCTAACTCTTCTATGCAATCTTCAAGCAGGTCTTTAGAATCTTCTTTGTCGATAATCGTAAAGCTCGGCGCATATCCGATGAGGCTTGATTCTTTTCTTAAAAGCATATTGCCGACGTGGTGGAATGTCCCTGCCCAGAGGCCTTTAAGCGTTGATTTGAGCAAGGTTTCCGCGCGATTAAGCATTTCTTTGGCGGCTTTATTTGTAAAGGTAACCAGAAGTATGTTTTCCGGAGGCACACCTTTTTGCAAGAGATAGGCGAGCCGGTAGATTAAGACGCGGGTTTTTCCGCTGCCTGCGCCGGCAAGGACAAGCGCGGCGCCGTCAGCTTCTCTAACGACTTTTAGCTGCTGATAGTTTAAGTTTTCTTCGTAATTTATTGTGGCGCTGGAATAAAAAGGTTCCAATTTGTAGCTTTTCATAGGAAACATAATAGCAGAGATTTTTCAAAAATCCAGAAACTAAATTAATAATAAAATCAAGCCAATACAACGAAATTTATAATTTGAAAGCGTTTTCTAAATATCCACCGGCAACCCTTATTTTTAGTGTTTTATATATGTTATACTTAATTAGGATTTGGCGCTGTGGGGGGAGTGGGGAATCTAAATGTTTGCGTGGTGCAAAATCAATAGCTTATTCCCCGCGGCACTAAAGCCTCGCTTTTTTAAGGCGAGGATTTATGGAAGGCTATGGGCGACCAATCCGGTTTTTACATTTTTTGGGTATTTGGAAAAAAAATGAAGAAAAATATTAGCCGACAATATTTTGGAATTTTTAACGAAACACAATGGCAACGGTTTAAGCCGTGCATAAAAACTGTTGCTTTGTTTCTTGTTCTATGTGTGTTTTCTTGTGGATCAAATTTTTTTGTTTCCACTAATGAAGCATTTGCGCAGAATAAAATTGAGCGGTTGCAAATACAAGAACCGCCAAAAGTATCCTCAAGTTCGACTCAGTCTTCTACGTCAAGCTCAACAAATTCTTTTACTGGAGGAGTAAACGCAGCAATAAACGCAGCGAGTTCATCTGCTAAATCATATTACAACACCGCTGTTGATACGGTTCGGACAGGATATAGCGCGGTGCAAAATACATATCAATCTTACAATCAGCCACTAAATTCTCAAGCGACCTATAGCTCTCAACGTCCGTCATATAACTCTCAAAGTTCGACATTTAGCGTGGTTGACCCTAGTATCGATCCCATGGCCAATGATCTTTTTAATTCAGGCATATATCTGAATCGTGCTGTTGAGCAAGACAGAAACACAAAAGTAGTCCAATGGGGTGCTACTATAGATGTTAATCAAAGTGGCCGCGATAATATGGCGATGGTTTTCGGTGAGGGGTCTATTGCCAGCGGAAGCCAGACCGGAAAAAATAATAGAATGGTATCTTTTGGCCAACTAGAGAATAATTATCAGACAGGTAATAATAATATAATGGTTGGTCATAACATGGGAAACAATTCTCAGCGTGGCAATAGTAACTATATAGGGGCTGACAGTAGTTCCAGTGTTTATGGGGTGAGACAGGTTGGGTTTGACAATAGCGTTCTTGCCAGAAATTCTTCTCGTTATTCCAATATCGGCCAGTACGGTAGCAATAATATAATAAACAATAGTAACTCAATATTACACAATGTTGCTCAAACAGGTATTGGCCACAGCATTTCAGGAAACCAATTCGCAAATCTTTCTAATATCAACCAATTCGGCGCATTCAACAAGATAAACGATAACTTCAATTCAACCTTTAAGGGCATCAACCAAATCGGCATCGGCCACAGCATTTCAGGAAACAGGTTTGCCGACTTTAACGGCATTAACCAATTCGGCGCATTCAACAAGATGAATAAAAATATTGCCTCAAGCTTTACAAACATCAACCAGTACGGCGGCCTTAACAAGATGAACAATAACCTTGCCTCAAACTTTAATAACATCAAACAATATGGTTTAGGCAACAGTATGTCCGGCAATAAATTTTCCAGCTTTAACAATATTAACCAATTCGGCGCATTCAACCAGATGAATAAAAATATTGCTTCAAGCTTTACAAGCATCAATCAGTACGGCGGCCTTAACAAGATGAACAATAACCTTGCCTCAAACTTTAATAACATCAAACAATATGGTTTAGGCAATAGTATGTCCGGCAATAAATTTTCCAGCTTTAACAATATTAACCAATTCGGCGCATTCAACCAGATGAATAAAAATATTGCTTCAAGCTTTAAAGGGGTTAACCAGTTTGGGCTTAATAATAGTATATCCGGTAATTTTAATTCAAGCTTTAAGTATATCAACCAGTCCGGAGCTTTTAACCAGATGAATAAAAATATTGCCTCAAGTTTCAAAGATATTAATCAAATAGGCCTAGGTAACAGTATGTCAGGAAACAAGTTTTCAGATTTTAACGATATAACTCAATTGGGTATTTTTAATAAGATGAATAATAATTTTAATTCCACCTTTAAAGGTGTTAATCAAATAGGATTTGCTAACAGCTTGTCGGGAAACAAGTTCTCCAATTTTACTAATATCAACCAGATGGGAGCTTTTAAAAAAATTGATAATAATTTTTCCGCAAATATTAAAGGTATGTCTGACTTGGAGTTTTTGAATACCAAGATAAAGATTAACGACACGTTTGCTGATTTAGGATTATCTTCTCTTGCGCCCGGGCTGACTTATGAGCAGGCATTAGAATATAGGGCAAAGTATGGTGACGGAACAAATATTATACCTTTACAGCAAAGGCCGCGTTTTAGTTCTAATGACGGTATTTCTGTTGTGACTTTTTCGGAGGGGGAACTGCGCAATTTCGGAGAGACTTGGGAAGGGAAAGAAACGAATGATTACGCTCATCCGAATTTTGATAAAGCAAAAGCCCAGCAATTAACGTCCCGCATAATCGCCCAACCCAGTAATCCCGATCATGCAGCGGCGAACAAAGCCTATGAAAAATATAAAAACGATATGCTTTCAAGCGAGCAGAAACCTATCAGTGTCGAAGAATGGAACCGGGCTCAAATTCAACATTATAAAAAAGAGCTTACTGAAGCTGGCGTAATTACCGTTTCTGCTGGGAAGGGCGTCGGAGAAGTGGCTGTTGCCGATGCAGTTTTAAAAAAAGGCGAAGTCGGCCATTATTATCCCGGCGGCGATTATTCTAAACCGGCATTAGTTATGACAACCGAAGGTTTCCTTTTCGCTTTGCCGTTATTCGAAGAGAATGCTTCGGTTAAAATGGCTAACGTAAAAGATGTTGTTAAGCAGGTGGCTGATACTGGTCCTTCAGGCCCTTCAGGCCAGGCCACAGCGTTAATAGTAGTGCAGGATGCGGATGGTGAACCCGCAATAGTAGCTACTAATAAACATGTTGCTACCGGGCTCAATTTTGATGACAAAAAAACTGTTAGTGTGGGGGGGAACATTGAAAGAGATGCCGGAGGGTTCAAAAATTCCGGTTCGGAAACTTATGCAATTGATAAAACTCTTACAAGTAGTGATGATTTTTCAATCGTAATTTTAAAAGGAAAAGAATCCCAGCCGGAAAAAGGTTTTAGTTTAAAAGAAGGCGAATCCGTGCGGGTGGTGCCTTTTAGCAATGAAAATGTAAAAGAAGGCTCTACGGTATATGCTCATCTGCGAGAGATGGAGGTTCCACAACATTCTCAACAGGATTTAATGGTGACGGTATTGAATAAAGAACAGGTGTTATCAGCGTGGACTAAAAAAGAAGAGAAAGATGTTATAGAAACAATTATCAATGCCAATGGGATGTTTGCGACAAATGCGCCTACAAAAGGTGGCCTTAGTGGCAGCCCGTTTTTTAAAATAGATGGGCAAAATCTATCAGCTGATGAATTTACACATATGCCTCTTGCAGTTGCAGGTATCCATTCGTCAGCTCGTCATGTCAAAGATTCAGATGGTAACAGTGTTGACGTAAGTATCGAAGTGCCGGCAAGCAGGATTGTAGACTTTATGTCGGCAGCTATGCAAAATAAAATACCTATACCAGGAAGGAGCTTTCCGTCATCATCGTCTTCGCCAACCTCCTCTCAACCGTAAAAAATCCCCACTAATTTTTAAAAACAATAATCGCAAACAATTTTCTACCCATCAGAAGCATAATCACAAAACAAAATTTGTTTAGAGCCTGGACGATTATTGTTCCAGAAGTTCTTTCAATTCCTCAGCGCCTATGCAGGGTATGCCTAACTTTTGTGCCCATTTCACGAGGCCGTTATCGGAGGTGGCGAGGTATGCGTCAAGCTCTTTAGCCAGGAGAAGGAGATCGAAATCTTCTTTGCTGTCGATGATTCCTTCACGAAGGGCGACCCGGTATTCTTCACGCAGGCGTTTTATCATCTCTTCATCAGGCCTTAGCCCTTGAGGCTTTATTTTTAATTCATTCCGGGCGTATTTTTCCGCTATGCGTAAACCTTTATTCACTCTCGCGCGGAATTCTTCAATAAATTCATAGAGAAACAGAGAGGGAACAGGGGTTTCATAAGACGCCGGCGGTTTTTTATTAATCAGCAGAAGATCTTTTGCCGCGGGTTTTTTTTCGATAAATTTCATCAGCTCTTCGTATACGGATGGTGGCATGTGGCAAAAAATATCTTTTTTTTCTTTTAATTTTTGCAGGAAATTATTCAACGCGTTTTCTGGAGTTTGTCCAAAAAAAATACCGGAAGCCGGATTTACAAAAATGCTGGTATCGATAATTACGTTAACTGGTTTTTTCATCCAGCCCTTCCTTTTTTGTGTGGTATTTTCATAAACTATTAATTATCCAACCTTATTCCTGATAGTTTTGTTATCTTATTTTCGCAAATATAATTTGGAAGGGCTGGATTCATTGTTATATTGTAAAGCATAGCCATGAGAAAGGCAATTAAAAAGATTGCAGTGATTATAATAATAGAGGGAATTGTGTTGCTGCCCCACGTGCTTGGTATTTTCCAAAAACTCATTACCCCACACCCATCCTATATAAATAAATTTTAATGAGCATGGGTGTGGGGTAATCCCCTTACGGGGATAATTCGGCTAAGCTTTTTTGCTGTTGCAAAAAAGCAAGTCTCATTATTCGCACTATCACTTTTTCTGCGCCACCACTAGAGGATTGGATGCCGGGTTTCATTGCCCCGGCTCGCAGGGTGAGTCAAAAAATTCTCTTTCCCTGGAATAGGAAATTCCAGGGACCATGCGATAATTTTTTGACGCTCGCCGGGGCGAAGTCCCAACGCATTCCTGAAAAATATCGAAAAGATTTTTCAGGTATATAGATGCGTTGGGGTTAATTCGCACTATCATTTCTCTGTGTGGGCACACACAGAAAAATGAAACGCATTACCCTGCCTCGCAGTAGATGTGACAAAATTCTCTTCGATAATTTTGTCACGCTCGGCAGGGTTAATTCGCGCTAACATTTTTTCTGCGCCATGCCTGCCTTCGGCAGTCTACGTCTTGAAAAAATGTTGCGCTCATTAATATTTAAAAAAAATCTTGCTTTAATATATATATGTTGATAAACTTATAATAAATATGGAGAGAGAGTGTAATATGATGAAAAAAGTAATAAGCCTGATTTCTTTGGTTTGCATTCCGTTATGTCTTACATCCTGCGACAAAATTTTTCCTTCCAAGATACCCTCCACAGAAGCAAACGTAGAGGTAAAAATAAATGGCCCGCTACTCGCAAAGGTTAATGATTGGGCTTTAGGCTTGGATGATTTTAAAAGTTATTTAAAGAGCCTTGAACCGCTGGCAAAAACACAAAAAATAGATATCAGTAGCGCGGATTTTAAGATAAAGTTTTTAAACGATTTAATTAAAAATCAAATATTAGCTCAGATTGCGGTAGGTAGGGGGCTTGATAAAAGTGATGATGTTTTAAGGGCTTTACGCGATACCCGCGATACGCTTTTGGCAGCAAAAATAAGAGATGAATTAGAAAAGAACGTAAATGTTTCTTATGTAGAGATTAAGTCTTTTTATGATAAAAATAAAGAGTTGTTTAAAAAACCCCAAGAAGTTAAGATAAAAGAAATAGTTGTGAGCAATGAAATTACGGCGAAAGAAGTCCTGGTCAAGCTTCTTCAGGGAGAGAATTTTGAGAGCTTGGCAAGACAGTATTCAATAGCCGATTCAAAAGATAAAGGTGGAGACAGGGGCTGGCTTGCTTCGACTCCTGAAGATGTGCGCAAGAATACAAAATTTTGGGCAACAGTTGCAACTTTAGGAAAAGATGATTTACCAAAACTTTTTAAAGGTGAGGACAACAAGTTTTACATAATCAAGGTTGACGATATAAGAGGCGGCCAGGAAATGTCTTTGTCAGAAGTAGAAAAAGACCTTGAGAAAGCTTTGAAGGCAGATAAAATAGAACAAGAAGAAAATAAAGTAATTGACGAATTTAAAAGAAAAGCACGGGTTGAGAAGTCAGAGGATTTGTTGAAATGATAAATACGCAAAGGTAGTCACAGGTAATTTTATCTGTGCCATCTGTGGTCATCTGTGTAAAAAAAGGAGTAATAAATGGATAAAAGGATTGTAAACCTGCTGATAGGTGTTGGTATCGCAGTTATTGCAATTATTGTTATAAACGGTCAGATGCAATCTCGAGAAAGGCTTATCCAGGATCTTATTAAAAAAGGCCAGCTTGTTGAGGTGGTAGTGGCAAAAGAAGATATTGCGAGAGAAACAACTATTACCCCGGATATGGTTAAGATGACAACTGTTCCTTCAAAAACCCTTCAGCCGGGAGATCTTACTTCGCTTGATTCAGTCATAGGAAAATTTACTATAACGGATGTTTTAAAAGATCAACATCTAAGCAGTGAGAACGTAAAGCCTTTAATAGGTTTTAGATATCTTTCTGAGAGCGTTCCTCAGGGGATGCGCGCGATTACAATCTCCGTGGATAAGCTTTCCGCTATTGAAGGTCTTCTCCGGCCGGGAGATAAAGTTGACATCATCGGTACTTTTAGTTTTCCTTCGGAAAAAGGCCAGAATCCTCCTATAGTCATTAACCTTTTTCAAGGTGTGAAAGTGCTTGCGACTAATAAAAATTTATCACCATACAGGGCTGAAGGAAAAGCTGACACAGTTACTTTGGCCTTAAAACCGGAAGATATAAAAATGCTCACTTATTCTATTGAGCTTGGCAAGATCAGGCTGGTTTTAAGAGCGCCGACAGATACAAGCGAAGACTATGAATATTCAGCATTAACCTTAGAAGGGCTTTTGAATAAATTAGGAATGATACAGCATGCTGTTCAGCAGGAGAAGCCTCAAACAGTGGAAGTTTATAAGGGGTCAAAGCAGGAAGAAGTTCCTGTAGAGAAATAAAAATAAAGGGGGGCGCTTAATGTTTAAAAAGATTTTTGCCAGCATCAGTTTCGTCGTCTTCTTATTGTCCAGCGCGCTTATTTTTTCCCAAAATATTTTTAACCAAAATACAGAAGAAGACCTTACGCTTGTGACTGGAGAAGCATCGGTTATCGCTGTTTCTTTTCCTCAGAGGGTTTCCATGCGTAATCCGGAAATAGCGGACATATCAAGAGTGTCTGATAAAGAGATAATAATTGTTGCCAAACAGCCCGGCGAAACCATGTTGACCATATGGAACAAAGAGGGCGAAAAGTCTTACTACATAACCGTATATTCGCAGGATCTAGACCGAGTGAAGATGCGCCTGGAAAAACTTATTCGCAAAGATTTAAAGGTTCCTAACGCTATTTTAAAGAAAAACGAAAGCACGGGAAAAATAATTGTTTCCGGAGACATTACGGCTATTGAGTTTGATCAGATATCAAAAGTGATTGAGCCTTTCAAAGATAGGGTTGATAATATTTTAACGGTTAAGAAAGAAACAAAGATGGTTGAAATAGAGGCGCGTATTTTGGAATTGAACAAAACAGATTTAGACAATATCGGTGTGCAATGGATGCAGTCTTTGCAAATACGCCAGGAACCATATGCGTATCCATCCGGCACAACCGGAGTAGACACCACGCTTAATATTAAGAAACCATGGGAAGCTTTGTGGGGCATGGGCTCATGGTCAAGAGACGCGATTACCGCCAAAATAAATATGCTTGTTGAAACCGGCAAAGGAAAAGAATTATCACGGCCGAAACTTTTGTGTTTAAGCGGTGAAGAAGCAAAGTTAACCGTCGGCGGAGAAGTGCCGTATTTGAGCGGTTCAACCACAGGTTCTTCCGGCACAACCACGACAGTTTCTTATAAGGAGTATGGCGTAATTTTAAAGATAAGGCCTATAGTTTCCAGTGACAGTAAAAAAATCTATGCCTCGATGCGCGCGGAAGTAAGCGCGCTCGATTTGGTTAACGCCATAACCGTTTCCGGAGTGCGCGTTCCGGCATTCACCACAAGAGTCGCGGAAACAGTTTTGAATTTAAAATCCGGAGACACAGTATTTATTGCCGGGCTTATTAAAAACAAAGATTCGGAAACCATTGACAAATTACCGGCTTTAGGCAACTTGCCTGTAATCGGAGCATTGTTTAAATCGCGCGATTTTCAAAATAGCCAGACAGAACTTGTAATCTCTCTTACGCCAAGGGTAATTCTTGATGAGGACAATGAGGATATTCCGGAAATTAAAGAGATAAATGATGTTAAAAATATGGATTTATACGCAGGAGTACTTCCCGGTGGGCTGCAGGATTATATATCAGAGATACAAAAACAAATATCAGATAATATCGTATACCCACCTTCTCTTGTGCGTACCGGATGGGAAGGTATGGTAGTTTTAAAATTGATTATTAATCAGGCTGGTGACACGCAAGAAGTTATAGTGTCAAAGTCTTCGGGCCATAAAATATTCGACAATGAAGCTGTTAAGTTGGTAAATAGTTTATCTTTTCCACCGTTTCCGCCGGATGTAGATACTAAAGTATTAACCATTGATATCCCGATAGTTTATCGCGAAAGATCCGGAAGCTAAATCTTAGACTATTCTTCTATATGGCTAACTTTAGGTTAGCTAAGGTTAATCGATGTTAACCGAGGTTAACCAATGTTGCCTAAAGATTTTAACCCGCGACTTTTTTTCGTAACCTTGATTAACCTTAAGATTCCTGTATAATATAATAATATGGAAGCAAAGGTTATTTCTTTTTTCAGCACCAAGGGCGGCGTAGGCAAAACGCTTCTTTCGCTTAATCTTGCCGTTCAACTTTCCCTGCAAAATAAAAAAGTATTTCTGCTTGATTTTGATTTAGGCGCTCCCCAGGCAACCTCTAAACTTTTAGGAGTTGACAGCAAATACTGCCTTTTTAACCTCATTGAATATCTCCATGAATTTAAATCAAAAAAAAGAGACATAGAAAATTATTGCGCTACTTACAGGAATAACCTTTCGTTCCTTCCTTCTATTTTTAAAATGTCCCAGCGCACTTCATTTACGCCGCAGATAATAAAAGATTTTGTATCGGTGATTTGGGATAATTTTGATTATGTTATTATTGACGCGGGAAGCAATTTAACCGATAATTTGATCGCGGCGCTTGAATGCTCTAATCTTATCTGCCTTGTCCTTACTCCGGATATTCTGGCTGTCTATCAAACCCAGTGGCTGCTTGATACTTTGCAGAGCCTGGGGTTTCCTCTCACATT
>JBAYMZ010000014.1:0-13138 GCA_041663385.1 Candidatus Omnitrophota bacterium | reverse complement strand
GATTGCATTTAGACAGGAAAATATTAGTCTATAACAATAAAACAGTAATTTTTGATTAAATACTGCCTTACAAAGCCACAATAAATTATTTGCGTTTAAATAAAAATTATGATAAAGTATATATCTTTTCTTCTGAGAAAATTCATTATATATTAAGGAGGAAACAATGATTAAAACAAAACGGCCGCTAAACCTGCTCGCAGTGTTACTTGTTTTATTGCTCGGCGCCTGTAGCCCTCAAAAACCCAAAGAAAACAAAATTGTGGCGTGGCATTGGATGAACGACCGCAAAGATGCCCTTAATGAACTTGCAAAACGATATAAAGAAAAAACCGGAGTTGAAGTAGAATTTAAACTATTCTCACCGCCTGATATATATTCCCAAAAAGTCATAGCCGCGGCAAGAGCGGGAAACCTCCCGGAAATTTTTGGTATTTTAGGAGAAAAAAGAACATTAGCTTCCTTTATCAAAGCTGGGCACATCCTAGATCTTTCTTCTTACATGCAGAATGAAAATTCAGCATGGGAACAACGATTCTATCCTGAAACTCTCGCAATAGTACGCTTTCCGTCAAATAATATTTTTAAAACCCCTGAAGGCATTTACGGCGTACCTATCGATACAACCGTAATACAATTTGTTTACAATAAAACATTGCTTAAGCAATCAGGAATAAATCCGGATAATCCCCCTAAAACTTTAGACGAATTTATCGCGCAAGCTAAAAAAGTAAAAGAGAAAAGTGGCGTAAACGGTTTTGTTTGCGGGTGGGGAGAAGGATGGCTGCTTGATTGCTTAGCCACAGAATGGGCAATGAATTTGATGGGCGAAGAAAAAGTTTTCCAGACAATAAAAGGCGATGTGCACTATACCGACAAAGACTGGGTAGAAGTTTTTTCATTATTTGCCAAATTGCGCGACGCAGGTATCTTAGCCCCCAACATAACAACAATGATAAACAAAGAGTCAGAAGATGCTTTCTCAAAAAACCAAGCAGCATTTTCGTTTAACGGCACATGGGCGGTAAATGTCTATAAACAGCTTGGTTTAGATATGGACTATGGCTTTTTCCCGCTACCTAAAATATCAGAAAAATACCCTGTAAAAGTATGGGGAGGAGCAGGTTCATCGTTCATGGTTAATGCGCATTCACCAATAAAACAAGACGCAGTTAAGTTTTTAGAATGGCTAACCCAAAAAGAACAGCAGGAATTCCTTGTGAAAGAAACAAATAACCTTCCTTCAATAAAAGATTGCGAAAGCGCATTTTCCCCTATACTCAAAACTCTTACCGGAAGCTTTAAAATGCTTACACATCCAAATACATGGCAATACAATGAAGATTCACGAGTAATAGAGGTAATGGATAAGGGGCTGCAGCAAATAGTTATGGGCATAAAAACCCCTGAAGAAATCGCGAAGGAAATTGATGAAGTTAAGCAACGAGTTTTATCTCAACCGTAAAATTGGTAAGTTTTGTGGAGCCCGAGGATAAAGTCCGTGGCTCCCTCCTAAGCAGAAATCTTAAAATACATTCATCCCACGGGTAAAGCCCGAGGATTTCTGCGCAGGATTAAATAACTAAAGTTCATTTTGACATTTAAGCCTTAAAAATGAGCAATAACACAACCAATAGCTTCACTGATAAATTCAAAAACTTTTCGTTTGTCCTGCCGGCATTTTTAATCTTTTCTATTTTTTATATTTACCCATTCGTGTACACTTTTATTTTAAGTTTTCACCGCGGCGATGCCATATCTGGCCTTCAATTCGTAGGATGGACAAATTTTAAAGAAGTGCTCATTTTTGATAAAGCCTGGTGGCGTTCAATGTATAACGCCGGTTTCATAACCTTTTGGGCACTAACATTCCAAAACATACTTGCGTTTGCTCTCGCTCTTGCTGTAGACAAGGCAACTCGCACAGGAAAAATCTACCGTGTGATATTCTTTATATTGCCGGTTTTGTCAGAAATCATCATTGGGCTTCTAATGAGAGAAATACTGATTTCCGACCCCGGAATTTTAAATCAGTGGTTGAAGAACTCAGGACTTGGCTTTATTGCCACCGACTGGTTAAGCAGAAATAGCGTACTTCTCACAACGGCGCTCGTACACTGCTGGAAGGGTTTTGGCTGGGCATTCGTAATCATCCTTGCCGGCTTGCAAACTATACCGGAACAATTATATGAAGCCGCGCGCATAGACGGCGCAAACTTCTGGCAAACGTTCCGAAAAGTAACCTTACCGCTCTTAACGCCGGTTATTGCCATGGTTCTTGTCCTTACCATATTAGGTACTATGCAAGCTTTCGCGATGATTCTCGCTTTAACGAGAGGAGCAGGCGGCCTCACAGAAGTACCAGTAATGAGAATCTATAACCACCTTCGCGGCAGCCAGGTAGGCCTTGCCTGTGCTGAAGGCGTTGTCCTTGGGATTATATTAATCACAATTTCCTTTACAATGCTTTACGTTTCAAAACAAATAAGAAAACGTTGGGGTGTATTACCAACATAGAACCATGATAAAACCTGAAAAGTAGTTAGTAGGTGGTAGTTGGTTGAATTAAAAACACATGGTTTTCTTTAAACAAACTACAAATTACCAACTACAAACTACAAGCTCGCATGGTAGGAATTAGATTGGGATAGGAGAAAGAATGTATTATCGCTTTAAAAAAATAGTTATCTTAATATTCTTGCACACTTTTCTATTAAGTGTTGCCTTAAGCTGCATTTATCCGCTTTTCTGGATGCTCAATGTTTCTTTTAAAACAGAACAGCAATTTAGAGATGACTACGGCATGAAACTTGCCACACCGCCCAGCCTTGAAAACTATAAAAATGTTATATTTGAAGGTAAACTTGGTTCCTATTTTGTGAATAGCGTTTTCTATACTTTTGTCACTGTCTTTTTTATTGTAATTTTTTCCTCACTTGCCGCTTATGGTTTTTCTCGTTTGCATTTCTGGGGTAAAAATTTTATATTTTTTATGTTTCTTGCGGCAATGATGATACCCTTGCCGGCAGGATTTGTACCTATTTATATATTGCTCAACAAATTTTTTGTTTTTTTCAACACAACGTTCCCATTTCTTCGGCCATACAGCATAGCCGAACGCAGCGGATATGTTTTTGCCATGGTGAATATGGGGCTTTCCTTAAGTATTTATTTACTTAAAACATTTTTTGACCAATTGCCGCGCGATTTAGAAGATGCCGCACGGATAGATGGCTGCAACCGTCTTCAAATATGGTGGAACGTAGGGCTTCCTTTGGTAGCGCCGGCACTTGCGGTTGTTATTATTTTTAATGCTATGACTGTATGGAATGAATTTGTCCTTGCGTCTTTAATGTTTACCGAAGACAGTTTAATGCCTCTTCAAGTAGGCTTAATGGAAATATACAACCGTAACATAATCCAGCACACACTCATAATGGCAGCGCTTGCGCTGGCTGCTCTTCCAATAATACTTCTTTACCTTAAAATGCAAAAACAAATCATAAAAGGACTTACCGCAGGAGCGGTGGTGGGATGACTACGATGGATAGAAGATGGAAAATTGAAAATGGAAAATGGATGAAAATTTTTATTTTTTTTCTTTCCATTTTCTACCTTCCATTTTCTATTTTCTTTTCATACGCCCAGGAAGATTCAAACGAATATGTAAAAAACGCCTGGGCGCTTAAAGGGCAGGGCAAGTTTGAAGAAGTTTATAAAACAGTAGATGCTTGCATTGCTAATTTCTCACCGGAAGCAGAAAAATTGTCTAGTCCGCTTAAAGCCTTTCCGCCGCAGAACGAAGAAACCACCTACAAAGTAATGAATGATGTTGCTATTTGCTACTTCATAAAAGGCGAAACTTTACGCGACGAAGCTAAACCCGAAGAAGCCATAAAAACCCTTGAAGAAGTAATTAAAAAATACCCGTTTGCCCAGGCCTTCGATCCATCAAGGGGTACATTCTGGTCGATAAAAGAAACAGCACAAATCGTTATTGACCAAATACAAGGAAAGATCAAAGAAGAAAAATGGACAGTGGAAAACGATGTTAAAATCGAACTTTATGATCAGGGCCAATTTCCTGTTGATTATGCAAAATATGGCACATTTACAAATCCAGGAACAAAAGATTATAAATATGTCATAAAAGACCAAATTGGTTTGTCAAAAGAAACAGGGGAGGGAATTTACCCAAATACAAGTTCATTAAAATTCGATCCGGAATTTATCAAGATAAAAAAAGATTTAGCAAGCATTGATCACTGGGTTGTGCTTAACGGCCGCGATTACGAAACTGCCTTTTACAAATGGAACATTGCTCCTGAGCCAGAAGGCGTGCGTCAATTTTTTATCGGCGACATTCTGGAAAGAAGCGGGCAATTAAAGCAAGCTATAAAAGCTTACTACGCGGTCCTGGTGCATTTTCCTAATGCTTACGGTTGGACATATTGGCACACACCATGGTACATTGGTAAGTCAGCGTTGTATCGCATAAAATATCTTTTAAAGAATCACCCGGAGCTTGGCCTGAAACTTGAAGGCGCCTCGCTTGAAATAGTAAACGGGTTTGATAATGAAATACGCAACGATATTTTCCTGGTAAACCCGGGTAAATTAACAAAAATTAATTTGTGGGATAAGGTTTGCGTAAAAACAGACATTTGTTTGCAGAAAGCAAGAAAACCAGGGAAAATTATCCAAAATAGAGGAGGAACCGACGTAAAACTGGTAAAATATTCGAACGGTGACTGGCAGTTATTGGTAAAAAACAAACCCTTTATGATTAAGGGTGTAACCTACGAACCTACAAGAGTAGGGGAATCACCGGACAAAGGGACACGTGAAGATTGGTCTTTGCAGGACATAAATAAAAACAAGATAATTGATGCTCCTTTTGAAGCCTGGGTTGACGCTAATCAAAATAATACACAGGATAAAGGGGAAAATGTTGTAGGTGATTTCCAGCTTATGAAAGAAATGGGGGTTAATTGCATAAGAATTTATCACCAACCCTTCAAAATAAATAAGGAAATAATTAGACAATTGTACACAAAATATGGTATATATACCATATTGGGCGATTTTTTGGGGAAATATGCTATTGGAAGCAAGGCTCCCTGGAACCCCGGCACTGACTACGACAATGAAGAGCATAAAAAAAATATGCTCGAAAGCATAAAAGAAATGGTTCTTGAATACCGGGATGAAGAAGGTATTCTCATCTGGCTCATTGGCAATGAAAACGTGTATGGCGTCGCATGCAATGCCGACAAAAAGCCAGAAAGCTTTTTTAAATTTGCAAACGAAGCCGCGCTGTTAATAAAATCACTGGATCCGAAAAAACGGCCGGTGGCTATTGCTTCCGGCGATACTTTATTCCTGGATGTGTTTGCTAAAAACTCTCCGGATATTGACATTTACGGCACAAACTGCTATCGCGGTAAATATGGATTTCTTGATCTTTGGGATGAAGTAAAAAGAGTCGCCGATCGGCCGACGATACTTACCGAATACGGCGTACCTTCAATAGCTAAAGGCTATTCAATGCAAGAAAGCGAAGATTATCAAGCCGAATATCATAAGGCAGCATGGCTTGACATATATTGCAATTCCTGCGGTTATGGCGCAGGTGTTTCCGTCGGCGGATTTATCTTTGAATGGCTTGATGAATGGTGGAAAGCTTACGAACCTTTTTACCATGACAAGAAACCGCTTTTTGCAGGGCCATTTTTAGACGGCTACATGCACGAAGAATGGCTGGGCATAACTAGCCAGGGTCAAGGAAAAAATTCCCCATTTCTTAGACAACTAAAAAAATCCTATTTTACATATAAAGAATTGTGGAACTAATATCAATAAAGAATTGTCTAAGAATATAGAGAGACAGGGGGTGAAAAGCGCAAAGGAGCAATAGTAACACACAGTAATATAATTTGGTATAATTAATAATATAAATATTGTTTTAGGTTAGAAAGGAGGGAACGAAATGCGTAAAATTCTGGGGTTATTTTTGGCAGCTTTAATTGTATGCGGCTTATCTTACGCAGCCGAGGAAAAGAAATTTGATGTTTACACCGACAAGGGTGCGACTTCTAACCATTTTATACCCAGCGGCTGGATGGGCGATTATGGCGATCTTAAGTTCAGTGATCAAGATACAGAATCCCCGGCAAGCGGCTCAACAGCAATAAAAATTGATTACAGCGCAAAAAAGAGCCAAGGCCAGGGTTGGACAGGTATTTACTGGCAATCAGCGCAAAATAACTGGGGAACAAAGGATACCGGCGTTGATTTAACCGGATTTAATAAATTAGTGTTCAAAGCAAAAGGTAAAAATGGCGGCGAAGTTATAACCATGGTAAAAATAGGCGGAATCACAAAAAATCCAAGCGGAGAAGTTGTTCCTTTCCCCGATTCTGCAAGCATAGAATATGGCCCGATAAAGCTCACAAAGGACTGGCAGGAATATTCAGTAAATCTGGTTGATAAAGATTTGCATTACATTAACGGCGGCCTATGCGTAATTCTTAATGCTGACCAGGCCGGAGCTGAAGGAGAAATTATATACATCGATGATATTGCTTATGTTTACGATGAAACATTAAAGAAAGAAGAATCAAAAACTAATTTTCCATTTTATGTATATGCTGACGCCGGCTCTTTAGATAATCACTACATACCAAGTGGATGGATGCCTGCGACTGCGGCGAAAGATTTAAAATTAGACGCTAACTGGAAAAACTTACCTTTTAGTGGAGAAAGCTGCATCAGAGTCGAATACAAGAACAATTCTGGCACACGTTGGGCAGGCATGTATTGGCAGCAACCGGCGAATAATTGGGGTAGCATTCCAAACGCCGGCTATAATCTGCAAGGCGCGACAAAACTTACCTTTTGGGCAAGAGGAGATAAAGGCGGGGAAGTTGTCAATGAATTTAAAGTTGGTGGAATTTCAAGCGGTGAATACATTGATTCCGACAGTGTTAGCGTAGGGCCTGTTCAATTAACAAAAGATTGGGTACAATACACAGTTGACTTAAAAGGCAAAGATCTTTCCTATATAATAGGCGGTTTCTGCTGGGCGACAAACATTGACGTTAACGATCCTGAAGGTGTTGTGTTTTACCTTGACGATATAAAATACGAAAAATAATAGTAACCGCGGATGCAGACGGATTTCAGCGGATGTAAACGGATAATTCATCCGTGACATCTGAAACAATCCGTTTGCATCCGTCCTTAAAAATATGAAAAAAAATATCACTATTGCAGTTATCTGTCTTTATTCTATTTTTTTATCTTTTAATGCGTTTGCGGAAAGCTCAAAAATAGAGATCAAAACAACTCCGGAAAATGGCTACTATCTTACGGTTAACGAAAAACCATTCTTAATAAAGGGCATAATTTACAACCCCACGCCCATCTGTAAAGGTTATGATTATGAATTTTTGCTGGATCCAGCCAAACCATGGCTTATTGATGGAAAGCTGATGCAAGAAGCCGGCATAAATTGTGTTCGTATTTATTCAACCGGCGAGAATCTCGACAAAGTCAAAGAATTCATCCATGATATGTATGAAAAATATGGCATTTACACCGTTGTCAGCGATTGGCTTGGGCTCTGGTCTTACCCCGGAGTAAATTATGCCGACAAACAATTCCAAAAAAGCACCAAAGAACGCCTCTTAAAAATAGTCGAAACCTTAAAAGGTGAAAAGGGGCTTTTAATGTGGGTACTGGGTAACGAAAATAGCTATACTTTTTCCGGAAAAATATGCTTCTGGACATGTCCGGAAATAGAAAAAATAAATGCTCTGAAAGAACAGCAGGATAAACGGGCAGAAATTTATTACACTTTTGTAAATGATGTTGCCCAAGACATAAAAAAAATTGACAAAAACCACCCTGTAGCTCTTGGAAACGGCGAACAAAGCTTTCTTGATATTGCCTCAAAAGTTTGCGGCGATATTGACGTGCTTGCTATTATTGCTTACAGAGGGAAAAAATTCGGCAATCTTTTTGACCAGGTAAAAAGCTATTTTGGCAAGCCTATTTTTCTTTCTGAATTTGGCGCAGATTCTTTTGATGCCTATACGCAAAAAAGCGCGGAAGACATCCAAGCCGAATATGTAATTTCCCAATGGCAGGATTTATATAATCACACGATATTTTCCCAAAACAAAGAAGGCAATTGCATTGGCGGTTCTTTATTTGAATGGAGCGATGAATGGTGGAAACACAATGAGGGATATACTGACGATTGGTGCGCGCATAACACCGAAGCAGGCTGGTCGCACGGCTCCTATTTTTTTGACATAAAAGCAAAAGATAACGGGCTGAACATGAACGAAGAATGGTTTGGCATAGTCGGCCTATCGGACAAAGAAAAAGACGACAAAGGCATAAATACAAGGATCCCGAAAAAATCTTACTACGCTTTAAAAGATTTTTTCACTAAAATTGAGAACACACCCCCTGAAGCAAAACAAACGGCCGAAGTAGAACAACCGGCTGAGATAAAAGAACCCGTGAACATAAATACAACCCCGGACGACGCTGCCGCAAACACTTCAACTCATTAACCAATTATTATCCTCGGAAACTTTTTCTTAAACAAAATAAACAATGTTTTTTAGCAAAATTGTTTGACATGCCGGTAATTATCATTTAAAATTAACTAAAGCAGTGAATTTCTAAGCCGGGAAACAAAGAAAATTTGCGAAATTATCCACAAAGGAGGAAATGGGATGAAAAAGATTTTATTATCTTTGGTTTTCTTATCTTGTGCCTTATTTTCTACTAATGCACACGCCATTGAATCAATTGATATCCTAACCGGATATTTTCACGGCTATCTCGACCACACTGAAAAGGATTATAATGCAGTGCCATTACTGGTCGGAATAAATTACAATCTAAAACCATGGATAGCTAAAATAGGGTTAAACACGCAAGGAAGTTTTGATTTTATTTTGGAACCATTTCTTAATACCGTAATCGAACCAAATTCAAATATTGAAGCTGGTTCAAATTTTCTTCTCAAGTACGGTTTCCCGCTTACCTCAAAACTTCAACCCTATGTAAAAGCCGGCCTTGGCGTGCTATATATGAGCCAACACACCCTTGAACAGTCTACGCAATATAATTTTCTTCCCCAGGGCGGAGGAGGCCTGCAGTACCGTATGAATGACACTATCGCCTTCAATGTGGAATATCGCTATAGGCATCTTTCAAACGCTGCCTTAAAACACCCCAACAGCGGAATTGATGTCAATATGTACCTGTGTGGAGTCACAATATTTTTCAATGATACGAAAAGCAAATCTAACTGACGCGAAAGAAATCTACTCACTCATAAATGCCTGGTCAAAAAAGGGTAAAGTCCTTGGACGTTCCCTTAATTATATTTATGAGAACATAAGAGATTTCTGGGTTTACGAAGATAAGAAAAAAATTATCGGCTCTTGCGCCCTGCACACAGTAGGCTGGGAAGATTTAGGAGAAGTCAAATCGCTTGTCGTTATAGATAAATTTCAACACCATAAAATCGGCACAAAACTGGTAAATCAATGTGTTAAAGAAGCGAAAAGCTTAGGAATTAGAAATGTGTTTGCGCTTACTTTTGTCCCATTGTTTTTTAAAAAATTAGGGTTTAGGCAAATAGAGATGAAGGAACTCCCTCATAAAATCTGGAACGATTGTGTTGATTGTGTTTATTTTCCAGATTGCCAGGAAATAGCTGTAATACTGCATCTAAAATAACAACTGTAATCCCTAACAAAAAAAGGAGAACGAAAATGTTTCTTGTTGATTACGCCATGACTGAAGAACAAAAAATGTTAAGAGAGCTATGCCGCCAAATTGCCGAAGAAAAAATACGGCCATTTTCGCGAGAATTAGACGAGAAAGAAGAATTCCCGGCTGACATAATTAAAACCCTTGGCCAAGCTGATTTATTCAGGCTTTGCATACCTGAAAGCTACGGCGGCATGGGTTCAAATTTGCTTAATTTATGTATTGCTACCGAAGAAATTTCCCGGGTTGACGGAGGCGTAGCCACAGCTTATGCCGCATCATTCCTCGGAATGTTTCCAATACTTCTCTTTGGCACAGAAGAACAAAAGAAAAAATACCTTCCGGATATCGCCAGCGGTAAAAAGCTTTGCGCCTTCGCATTGACAGAGCCGGAAGCCGGTTCAGATGCCTCAGCCGTAAAAACCGTCGCAAAAAAAGACGGCGACAATTACATTCTAAATGGAGTAAAACATTTTATAACTAATGGCGGTGACGCTGAAATTTATACCGTTATTGCTGTAACCGATAAAACAAGAGGCGCCAGAGGCGTTTCCGGTTTTATCGTTGAAAAAGGCACACCCGGATTTACCTTCGGAAAGAAAGAAGAAAAAATGGGAATACGCGCGTCAAGCACCCGTGAGCTCATTTTTACTGACGCAAAAGTAAGTAAAGCTAATCTTCTCGGGCAGAGAGAAGGCATTGGTTTCATCGCGACAATGAAAACCTTTGACAGCTCACGTCCGGGAGTCGCGGCACAAGCCGTAGGTATAGCCCAGGGAGCGCTTGAGCTTGCCGTAGATTATTCACACAAAAGAATACAATTTGGAAAACCAATCAGCTCTTTTCAAGGTATACAATGGATGCTTGCCGACATGGCCACAAAAGTTGAAGCCGCAAGAAGCCTTGTATACAACACCGCATCCATGGTAGACAGGGGCATTAAAGAAGCAGGCACAGCTTCAGCAGCCGCGAAATTATTCGCCTCAGAAGTTGCCATGGAAGTAACCACAAACGCTGTCCAGATATTTGGTGGTTATGGTTATATGCGCGATTACCCGGTTGAAAAATTTATGCGTGACGCAAAAATTACCCAGATTTACGAAGGCACGAACCAGATACAGAAGAACATCATTGCGTTGGCCTTGATTAAAAAATATAGTAAATAACTACGCAACGAAAAAATCAGGGTTAAGATGTTCCGAAAATAGAAGATGAAAAATAGAAGGGTGATATTTTTTCCTTCTATCTTTCATCTTCTATCATCTATTTTCGTAACCCCTGTGTCCTGGTCAACCACACAACTTCTGACCTATATTGACATTTCTTCCGTTTACACCGATAATATCTTATTTATGAACCTCGCCCTTCCTAATTATTGGAAGATGTGAGGGCAAAACAAATGAATTAATAGCTAACAAAGAATAAACAGGAAAAAGGAAGGGCGGGGTGAAGAATATCTATCTTGTAGGTTTTATGGGAACAGGTAAAACAACAGTCGGTAAGCTTCTCTCTAAAACCCTGAAAAAAGAGTTTTTAGAGATGGATGAAGCCATTGAAAAAGAAAATGGCAAGAAAATAACAGAAATCTTCAAAATACATGGCGAACCGCATTTTAGGGAACTTGAAAAAAAACTTTTACTCGTAATTTCCAAATATGATAACCTCGTTGTAAGCTGCGGCGGAGGATTGATTTGCGATAAAGGAAATTTAGAAATCCTTAAAAAAACCGGTATTGTTTTTAACCTAACCGCTTCAAAAGAAAGTATTTACGAACGCACTAAAAAGTTTAAAGGCCGCCCCTTGCTAAATGTAAAAGATCCGTTGAAAAAAATTGAAGAGCTTTTGAATATGCGCAAGCCGTATTACAGCCAAGCTCACTATACTATTGATACGGATAAAATAGAGCCAAAAGCTATTGTAAAAAAAATTACCGATATATTAAATGGCTAAAAACAGCACAATTTTTTTAAACCTAGTTAAAACGCTTACTCCTAAAAAAATCACAAGCATCTTTCAGGCTCTAAGCGATAGCGACGATATATTGAATTTTTCAGAAAAGCAGCTATTGGGGCTGCCCCTTTTAACAAAAAAAGATATCGACGAAATTATAAAGTTAAAAAATAGTAATGCCCTGGAAAAAGAATTAAAAAGAATTGATTCTAAAAAGATCACGGTAATCGACATTTTTGATGAAAATTATCCAAAGCTATTAAAAGAAATCAGTAATCCACCGCTTGTTCTTTATATCAAAGGCAATGTTTCGGCTTTAAGTGATTTTATTTTTTCGATTGTCGGAACACGCATCCCAAGTATTTACGGGCTTAACATGGCGGAAAGCTTTGCCACAAGGCTTGCATCGCTAGGCATAAGTATTATTTCCGGTCTCGCCAGAGGAATTGATACTGCGGCACACTCTGGCGCCTTAAAAGCCGGCAAAACCATTGCTGTGCTGGGCAGCGGAATTTTGAATGTTTATCCAAGAGAAAATGAGCATTTAAGTGAGGTGATTTCAGAAAATGGCGCGCTGGTTTCAGAATTTCCATCATTTGAACCGCCCTTAAGGGAAAACTTTCCTCGCCGTAACAGGATTGTAAGCGGCCTGTCACGCGGAGTTTTAGTTATTGAAGCGGCCGAGAGAAGCGGGGCGTTGATTACAGCACATTGCGCTCTTGAACAGAACAGGGAAGTGTTTGCCCTCCCTGGTAAAATTGATTCACCCTTAAGTAAAGGCACCCATATACTGATAAAAGAAGGCGCAAAATTAGTAGACTCAATTACGGATATACTTGAAGAGCTAAACATAGAATTCGAAAACGTGAAAGGAAAAGAAAGCCCAATCAAACTTGCCGGAGGAGAAAAAGCTGTTTTTGAAATGATTGAATCAGACGGTATGCACCTCGAAGAGATCATCTTAAAAAGCAACCTTGCTCAGCCGGTTATAAACAAAATAATACTTAACCTTCAGTTAAATGGCCTGATTAAGGAAATTACGCCTTTATGTTTTGCCAGGTGTTAATATGAGTAAATATTTAGTCATAGTAGAATCTCCCACAAAAGCAAAAACCATCCACGCAATTTTAGGCGATGACTATGAAGTAACATCATCAATGGGGCATGTCATGGATTTACCCGCTAACCGGCTTTCCGTTGATGTTGATAATAACTTTCTTCCAAACTACAAAATAATACCCGGTAAAGAAAAAATAATAAAACAACTTAAAAAAAGCGCAAAGAAAAAAGAAATTGTCTTTATCGCTACTGACCCTGACCGTGAAGGTGAGGCGATCGGTTGGAACCTAAAAGAGAAATTATCAGAAGACGCGGACAATTTCAAAAGAGT
>JBAYMZ010000013.1:0-14074 GCA_041663385.1 Candidatus Omnitrophota bacterium | reverse complement strand
CTTCTTTCCTGTAATGCCGGAGAGATACTGGTTATGTTTGTTTCTTCTTTAGTGGGGCTACCCATACCATTGCTGCCTATCCATATACTTTGGGTCAATCTGGTTACTGATGGGCTTCCTGCCTTGGCTTTAGGTGTCGATACCACAGATCCTAATATTATGAAACGTCAGCCAAGAGCCGCTAACGAAGCGGTAGTTACCAAGCAAAGAGCCATAGCCATGCTTTTACAGGGGGCATTTATCGCACTTTGCAGCCTTTCTGCTTTTTGTTTAGTTTTGTTTGTTGAAAAAGAGGGCATTGTCCGCGCAAGGACCGCTGCATTTATAGTTCTTGCCTGCGCGCAATTAGCTCATTCATTTAACTGTCGTAACGAAAAAGAATCTATTTTTAAGATAGGATTCCTTACTAATAAAAAACTTATCCTGGCAGTAGCTGTTTCTTTTCTGCTGCAGATGGCGGTTGTTTATTTGCCGTTTTTACAGAAAGTTTTTAAAACTGAAAGCCTGGGTTTATTTGATTGGGTTTTAGTTGTGGCTATTTCATCATTTCCTTTATGGGCGATGGAAATAGTAAAGATTTTTAAAAGAAGAAAGCAAGTTAGCATAATATCAAGATGAGTATAACTACAAAAAAAGGAGATTGCGGAGAAACATCCCTGCTTGGCGCTAAGCGTGTGTTAAAGGATGATATTAGGATAGATGCCTGCGGAGTCCTTGATGAACTGTGCTCATTCTTAGGTTTAAGCAGAAGTTCTATTTATAAGAAAAAAATAAAAAAAATAATCGAAGAAATACAATGTGATTTGTTTTTGATTGGATCAGAAATAGTTACAGAACAGGTAAGCCTGGGTAAATTAAAGAAAAGAATAAATAAAACCCACGTTTTGGGGCTTGAAAAAATTATAAGTATATGCGAAAAAAACAGTAAATTAAAAAAACAGTGTTTTTCTATACCGGGGGAAAATCTTGTTTCGAGCTTTCTTGACATATCAAGGACCATAGCCAGAAGGTTAGAACGAAAGGTAGTGACATTAAAACGTAAAAAGCTTATTCATAATTCCGATATACTGGCGTATTTAAACCGGCTTTCTGATTTGCTTTATCTTTTCGCACGCTTACATGAGGAAAATAGTTAATGGTTAGATGGCCGGAATCGATAGAATGGCAGGCAGAGTTAATTTATTGAATAGCACAGGAGGTGTTAAGATGAGCAAGAAAGTTATTTTCTTTTTATTTTTCTTATGTTCTTCAGCGGCTTCTTACGCGGCTGTAGAAGATGTTTCGAGCCTTTATTCAAAAAATGAAGTGGGCTATGATAAATTTTTTGACGTGCAGGATGAATATCGTCTTGTGCTCAAAGATAATGATTTGTATGTGTTTGATATGAATGGAATGGACAAGAGGCGCATAACTCATAATCCAAAAATTAACAAGCAAGAAGCAAGTTTTTCAAAAGATAGAAGTTTTATCCTTTATGTCGAAGAGGCTCAAGGAAGCGGCACATCCAAAGAGCTTAAATATTATAGGGTAGAATTTACCGGAGATGACAATTCCAGAATACTTATTTCTAGCGATGAGTACGCGGCATTAGCTAAGGGGAAATGATGGGCGAAGGACGATAGAAAATAGAAGAGAGAAGAGAGAAAATAGAAGGAAAAAACAAAAACATCGCCCTTCACTTTTCACCCTTCTATTTTTGAACTTCTGGTTACTGGTTTTTTTTGCAAACTAACCGACGAGCAAAGCGAGGAGGTTGAATGAAAGTAGAGGATTTAAAAGGCAAGCTGATTCTTCTAAAATTTTCCGAAGAGATTAGACAAGACCTATCGCTTTTCCAGATTTATAAAGATGAACTTTGGGCGCTTGTAATCGATATCGACGATATGGGCATATGGATAGAAAATCCCGCTTATGAATTGGGGATTTGGTGGGATAAGGAAGGTAACCTTATTCCGCCGTCTAAGCAAGTAAAAGAAAAGGTAAAAACCAATATTTTTATTGCCTGGCGTTATGTTAAAGCGATGATGAATGTGGACGATGAAAGATTTCAGAAAATAAAAAGCGAAAGGCTTCCCGGATTCCAGTCTTATAAATAGCGATAGCGATTTTTCAAATTAAAATCATATGACTAGTGATTTTATTGGGGAATTTAAAAATGAAGCCATTATTTCTTCTCAAGGAAAAAGCTGGCTTGTGCGTTTACCGGTTTTATTATGGTTTTTATATGTTTTATCCAAGTATCTTACCACTCCTGACTACGGCTGCCTGCTTTCCGCGCTTAATCTAGGCATACACGAATTCGGCCACTTAATTTTTATATTTTTCGGGCAATTTTTGCATGTTCTCGGAGGAACTTTATTCCAGCTTTTTGTGCCGCTTTTTGCGGTTTGGAGTTTTTACCGGCAGAAAGATTTTTTTGCGATTAGCTTTGCTTTAGGCTGGTTCTCTACGAATCTTTTTGATGTTGCGCGTTATATTGCTGACGCAAGAGCCCAGGAGCTTCCTTTAGTAACTCCATTTGGAGATACAGTCATACATGATTGGAATTATCTTTTAGATAAAACCGGACTATTATCTTACGATATTGTTTTTTCTGGTATCGTTAAATTTTTTGCAGTAATTGCCATGTTGGTTTGTCTTGTTTACGGAAGCTGGATTCTTCGGCAGATGGCAAAACCAAAATTGTGATATAATATAAATATGGCGGTTTCAATAAAATTTTGCGGCGGGGCAAGGACAGTTACCGGTTCCGTCCATTTAATTACAACAAAACATTCCAAGGTAATTCTTGATTGCGGCTTGTTTCAGGGAAAACGCGATGAATATTACGCGATAAATTCGAACTTTAATTTTAATCCTCAAAACCTCGATGCTTGCATATTGAGCCATGCGCACATAGACCATTCAGGAAACATTCCGACTTTAGTAAAAAAAGGTTTTCGTTCTTCAATTTATTGCACGCCAGCCACAAGGGACCTCTGTTATTACATGCTTCCGGATTCCGGCCATATACAGGAGGAAGATGTAAAATACGTTAATAAGATTAATCAGCGAAGAGGGTTGCCGCCGCGCGCGCCGCTTTATACCAAACAAGAGGCAGAAAAAGCGCTTAAGTATTTTCGCAGCCTTGATATTGGACATATTATGCGCATTTGCGACGACGTTGATTTAAACTTTTATGAGGGCGGCCATATTCTTGGTTCAACAGTAACGGTTTTGGATATTCTCACCGGTTCCCGGCAGCCTGTAAGAATTGCCTATGCTGTTGACTTGGGCAGAAAGGATATGCCGCTTTTAGATGATCCGGCAATCCCACCCGGCATTAACTATTTAATTTTAGAAAGCACTTACGGCGGCAGGCATCATCAGACGATGAAAGAAGCGGAATTTACTCTTGCAAAAACTATTAATAGGACAGTACATCGCGGCGGAAAAATTATTATTCCTTCTTTTGCCCTTGAACGAACTCAGCTGGTTGTCTACTTCATAAGCGAACTCATAAAAAAGAAAATGATTCCAAAAATTCCTATCTATGTTGACGGGCCTTTGGCGGTTAACCTCACTAAGGTATTCAGAGATAATTGGCAGTATTTTGATGAAACTACCAAGAAGGCTTTTCTGGACCACAAAGATCCTTTTAGCCACGATAATATTGAATATATAAGTGATGTTGAAAAATCCAAAAAACTTCACGACATCGATAAGCCAATAATAATATTGTCAGCGTCAGGAATGTGTGAAAATGGAAGAGTCCAGCACCATTTGAAAAATAATATTGAAAATCCAAATAATACAATTGTTGTAGTCGGATTTATGGCTAAAGATACTCTTGGCCGGCGCATGGTAGAAAAGTATAAGACAGTGCGAATTTTTGGCAGGCCCTATGATTTAAAAGCGGAAGTTGTTGTAATTAATGCTTTTAGCTCCCATGCTGATTGCGAAGAGCTCGTTGAATATGCCGGAAAGTGCCGCGGTAATTTAAAGCAAATATTTCTGGTCCATGGTGAAATGGATCAGGCGGAGATATTAAGAGATAACCTGAAAAAGAAATTCCGGGTTAAAGTAACTATTCCTGATAAGGGCGAAGAGGTTTATCTGAGATAGCGGATATTTTTAAATTTTTCACACACCCATCTTGGCAGGCATCACTAAAATCACAGCTATTTCCGTGGCACTAAAACTCCGCCTTTTAAGGCAGGGTTTATATGGTGTGCCGCTTGGGAATTAGCCGTGCCAATACCCCGGCCTTTAGGCCAACAGGCCACCCTGTTGGGTAGGCCCTTTCCTTTAAAGGAATAGGAAGGGCCATCCTTATGGATAGGCCGGGAATTTATGGAAGGCTTTATATTGTTTTATCTAATTAACTAAAATGTAATTACAAAAAGGAGGATTGGATGCGTAAAAAAATTCTTAATTTAATATTTATCGGGAGTTTGTTATTGAATTCAAGCGGTTGCGTTGCGCTTGTTGCTGGTGCCGCTGGCGGAGTAGGTACAGCTTTTTGGCTTGAAGGAAAGGTAAGTGAAGAAGTAAACGTGTCCATAAAAGGTGGCGTAAAAGCTGTAACTGCCGCGTTGCGGGATATGCGGCTGGAAAATACAAAAACCACTATTAAGGATGATGCCGCGCAAATTAAAAGTAAATATACTGACGGAAGAATTATCTGGATAGATATAAAACGTATTACCGATACATCATCAAAAATAGAAATACGCGTTGGAATGAAAGGCGATAAAGAGGTTTCTACGAAGATACTCAATAGGATTAAGAATTATATCTTATAGTATTTAAAATAGGCCAAAATACAGGCTTTAAGCATAGGCAAATTATTAAATATTTTTATATACTACATTAGAATATAAGCTATAATTCAAATGAAGCACAAATTTAGGTAACGAGAGAAGCGGGCGCTTATTAAAGGAGGCTCTATGCGTAAAAAGAAAATTCTAGTTGTAGACGACGAAATTGATTTTTTAAAAGTCATAAAATTGCGGCTTGAGGTTAATGGTTACGAAGTAATCACCGCATATGATGGAGAAGAGGCGCTAAAAAAATTAGAGACGGAAAAACCAGACGCGCTTTTACTTGATATTCTTATGCCGAAAATAGACGGATTGGGCATATTGAAGAAAGTACGTGAAGAGAATAAAAATCTTCCGATTTTCATAATGACAGCATTTTCTAATGAAGAACGCTATAACCTTGCTAATAAATTTAATGCTTCCGGTTTTATTTTAAAAACCAGCGACCTGCAGAAAGAAGTTGATAATATTAATTCTATTTTGTCAGTTTCCGAAGAAAAGAAAAAATGATTTTTCAAAAAAAGAATTTACGAAAGTTTACGATATCCACCTTTCTTTTGTTTCTAACACTATTTTTTCCTTACCAATATTCTTTCTCTGATCAAATCGAGTCAGAACGTCTTACTAAAGAAGCTCCCCTGCCTAGCATGATTACCAAAGAAGCTGTTCCTTCTAAACAAAGATGGTATGTTGGTTCTTTCTATGATTTAGGCAATACTGTCCAGGGGCAAAGAACCGGAGAGTGGCAGGAAATTGACGGTTGGCTTGGATATCAGTTCGATAAGGCAAATGTCTATGGATCTTTTTCCCAGTTGAGAAGGTTTCATGAGAAAGATTATACGGCCAACCTCGGAGCTTATTTTAGTTTAAATAACTATTATATCCATGAAGAACTTGGCGGCGGATGGGACGCTGATTTTATATATAAATTCCAGAATATATTAGAGGTGAGCCATAAGCTCTATAAGAATCTTTTTTGGGAGATGGGTTATAACTATCGTAATTATAGTTATAATGATAATTATCTGGCATATCCAGGATTAATATATTATTTTGGAGATAATTATGCCAGCATTAATTATGGCGTAACGCATATTGAAAGCCGCGGGACAGGACAATTCGGGACATTAAAAGGGAGCCTTGCTCTTACCAAACGTTTAAGATGGCAAATTGGCACATCAATCGGCCAGTGGCTCTATGATATTTATGGATTATCCTCTCAGAAGGAATACGGATATATCGCTTTTACGATGTTTAATATCGAATTATTTAAAGGGGTTCATCTGGGCTTAGGGTATTCCTACGGAACAGAAAAGCCAAAATTCATTAAGCGTAGCTTTGACTGCTCTTTATCGTACAGTTTCTAAACGCAAAACCGCAAAAAAGTCCGCGAAACCGCAAAAGATTTTTTAGCGTTTTTGCGGTGTATATCGCTATATTGTAAATTTTGCGTTTTTGCGTATAAAAAATATGGGTAATTATTTTACGGATATTGTATTTAAGGTTGATGCTGTTCTTTTATTTTTAGCAGCTTTTTTAATCGCCGATATATTTTTTTATGAAATAAGTAGAATTTATTTTGATAATCGGCGCATTAGAAAACTTCAGGCAATAAAAAAGAATGTTTATCGAGTTGTCCTTACCGAAAAAGAATTATCTAAGAAAGATGTTCTTTCTATAAAATCTTGCTCCCTGCCAATTTTTCTTGATGTTGCAACAAACCGCGTAAAAGAAGGAGTTTTTTTTAACGAGGCAGAACAGCAGGTATTTAAAAAAATCTGTATCTCTGAGGCGAGCGTTAAAAAAGCCTTATCTATTGCTGACAGGTCTTTTGACAAATGGCGCCGGATTGAAGCCATGCTTTTTCTGGGTTATGCCGGCGTAAATGAAGCTTGCCAAATTCTAAAAAAAAGCCTCCTGAGTAAAGATGAAGATGTGTCTTATTTTGCGCTACTTGCGCTTGGTCAAGTTAAAAATATGGATTCCGCAAAAGCACTGCTTGAATTTTTAAGGAGAAAGCCCGGCTTTCGTTATAAAACAGCTTCTTTGCTTGGCCAGTTTCCTAAAGATATTGCGCCTGAGGTAATAAAACTTGCTGGCGATAAAGATTACTCAGTAAGATTCTGGGCGCCGCAGATAATTTCCGGGTTAAATGACCAAAGTTGTATTGATAAAATAAGCGGCTTATTAAAAGATAAGTATCCTGAAGTGAGGGCATCAGCTTGTCAATGTCTTGGAGCTATAGGAGATAAATCTTGCGTTAGCGACTTAAAGAAATGCCTTAATGATGAATCCTGGTTTGTAAAAGAGGCAGCCATGGATGCTCTTGAAAAAATTTTAGGCGAAGATTGTATCCCGTTGATTATCGGCTTAATCAAGGATAATTCCTGGGTTGTTATTGACCGGCTTAAAAAAATATTAGCAAAAAACATTACCGGCGCGCTTGCCTACATTCAAAATTTTCTTACCGGCGATGATGAATTGACAAAAAAAATTTCTATAGAAATTATTCAAATTTCAGGCTGTATTAAAGAATTGTATGAAGGTTTATTGGCTGGCGGTCGAGCTAAAACAAGAGCTGCCATTATACTTAAAGTTATGATGTCGGCTAATGCAAAAGGCCTTGGCCCTGAATTATATAGTTTTAGTAATGAGGCGCAAAAGCAGATTCAGGAAATATTGGGCCAAAATTAACAAATGATGATTAATACAATTTTTTCACAAATAGTTTACGCAGTATTTCTTGTGTCGCTTGCGTATTTTTTGATACTTATCGTATTCTATTTATTCTTAGCATTTTTTGGCATCCTTGAAAGCAAAAAACGTGTACATGAAGAAAACGCGGAAAGTTATTCTCAGATATATTTTTCAAGTTTGGCTATTCCTGTAAGTATAGTACTTCCGGCGCATAATGAGGAGGAATGGGTAAAGGATTCTTTGATGTCGCTGCTTAACTTAAATTATCCATCTTTTGAGATTATTGTAGTCGACGATGGCTCAACCGACAAGACTCCGCAAATACTTAATGAAATGCTTAATTTAAGGCCTATTGATAGTGTTTATTCAAAACACTATTCCAGCCTTAAAATAAAAGAAGTTTTTAAGAGCGATAAATATCCAAATGTTACTGTGCTTCGTAAAGACAGTGGCGATAAAAAAGCCGGCGCAGTTAACGCTGGTTTAAATCTTGCTCAACATAGATTTGTCTGTGTGCTGGATGCGGACACTGTTTTAGAAAGAGATGCTTTTATGAAAGTTATGGCGCATGTCCATAAAGATCCTGAGCATGTAATTGGTATAGCCAGTTCATTCGGTTTGATCAATGGTTTTACGGTTAAAGATGGCGTAATCGTAGAAAAAAATGTTTCTTTTAATCCTCTCATAGCCTATCAAAATCTTGAATATATTCGTTCTTTTATCGGCAATCGTATTGCTTGGAGCAGATTTAACGCCATGCCGAATGTTGCCGGTGGATTTGGCATATGGCGTAGCGATATATTGTATGAGCTTGGCGGTTATTCCAGTGATTTTTCCTGTGAGGATATTGAATTAACTTTTCGGGTTCATGATTATATAGCAAAAAATAAAGAAAAAGGATATAAAATTTTAATGGTGCCTTATTATATAGGGTGGACAGAAGGCCCGGCTACATTGCCTTCTCTTATCAGCCAGCGTGACCGGTGGCAGCGCGTGGTAATCGAGACGGTTGCAGAGTACAAATATATGCTTTGTAACCCAAAATACGGAAGTTTTGCTTTTTTAGTTTTGCCATATTTTCTTTTCTATGAAGTTTTAGGTATTTTTTTTGAAGTGGTGAGTATCTTTTTTGTTTTTTTAGGCTGGCTGGCTAATATACTTGATGTGAGAACATTTCTCTTATATCTTATATTGATGACACTATCACAGTTTATTATTTCTTTGATAAGTTTATTCACTTTTATCCGGGGCCAGAAAGTTTTTACTTTGCGGTATGTATTATATCTTATTGTTTTAGCTTCAATTGAATTCTTTGGTTATAGAATTTTTATTTCTATAGCTAAGCTGCGCGGTACTTATCATTTTGCGCGAAAAGTAAGAATATACGATCAATATGTGCGAACAAAACGCAGCTAAATAAAAATAGTTGTATATTTATTAGTCCAATTGCCCCGCCTCGCAGAAGATGTCAAAAAATCTCTGCGATAATTCTTTGACGCTCGGCGGGAATAATTCACACTATTATTTTTTGCCACGTCATGCCTGCCCTTCGGGCAGTCTAAGGCTTGCAAAAATAATGTGTTCATTAAAGGAGAATTATGGAAAAACCTAATGTGTTAATGGTTGATGATGAGCCGGATATTTTAAGAGTTATTTCTGCGCGCCTTCAAGTGTCTGGGTTTAATGTTGAGATAGCTTCCTGCGCGAAGGAAGCGTTTGCTGTAATTTCAAGAAATATGCCGGAAATTATTATCCTGGATATTTATATGCCTGGTATGGATGGCTATGAGGTTTTGCAAAAATTACGTCAAGACAATAAAACTGCGTCTGTCCCTGTGATTATGCTTTCTGCAGGGTTTTCTCAAGTAGAAAAAGTGAAAGCCTTTGACCTTGGGGCTGATGATTATATAGTTAAACCGTATGAGCCGGAGGAATTCATAAGAAGGATAAATTCATTGCTAAAAAGATCTGTTGCGCAAACAAAAAAGACTGAAATTAAAAATATATTAATCACCGGCGGAGCAGGTTTTGTAGGTTCGCATCTGGCTAAAGAATTATTAGCTAAGGATTACCATGTTTCGGTGCTTGATGATTTTTCAACCGGTAGAGAGGATAACATAGCAGCATTAAAAAGTAGCAACAATTTTAAACTAATTACAGGTTCGGTTACAGATGAAACAATTTTAAGTAAATTTATTGAGCAGAGCGATTTGATATTTCATCTTGCTGCTACTGTTGGTGTAAAAAATGTGGTAGATAACCCTTTAGATACGGTTATCTACGATACATTCGGTACGGGGCTTGTATTAAAATACGCTTCAGCTAATGGCGTAAAAGTGGTGCTCACATCAACTTCAGAGGTATACGGTAAGTCAACTGATTTACCATTCTCTGAAAGTGGCGATTTGGTTATGGGTTCCCCAGATATTAACCGATGGAGCTATGCCTGTGCCAAGCTTCTTGATGAATTTTTAGCTATAGCTTACCATAAGCAACGGGGGCTACCTGTAGTTGTGACAAGATTATTTAATGTGGTGGGGCCAAGACAAGTAGGAAAATACGGAATGGTAATGCCGCGATTTTTTAAAAGGGCTTTCAAGAATGAACCGATAACGGTTTACGGTGACGGGGAGCAGGTGCGCTGTTTTACTTACATCGATGATATCGTAGAGATATTAATGGAACTTGCCATGTCGGAAAAAGCCAATGGTGAAGTTGTAAATCTTGGCAGCCACAATGAAATAAGTATAAAAAATCTTGCTCTAAAAATAAAAGAAATCACAAAAAGTTCTTCGGAAATAGTTTTTGAGCCATATAGCAATTATTATGGCAGCCACTTCCAGGATATCAGAAAACGGGTTCCGGACATTACTAAGCTCATAAGGATAATTGGCAAGGGGCCTAAAGTTGGCATGGATGATATACTGCGAAGGATGAAAGAACATTTTTCTTCGCATTCTGAAGAGTTGGATAATATTTAAAAGTATGAGAGCGGCAAAAAAATAAAAAATATTCAGGCTTTTTATCCAGGTAAGGCAATCAGTTACGAAAAAGGCTCGATTGTAAGCAAGGAGCTGGTTAAAAAAGAAGCCGGGACGGTAACGCTTTTTTCTTTTGATAAAGGCCAGGGTTTAAGCGAACATACAGCACCTTTTGACGCTTTAGTTTATGTAATCGATGGAGAAGCAAAGGTGTACATCAGTAAAAAACCTCACACAGTCAAATGTGGACAAATGTTAATAATGCCTGCTCATCGCCCGCATTCGCTTTCGGCAGATAAACGTTTTAAGATGCTTTTGGTCCTTATTAAAAAATAATCTTAAAATGTCTAAAAAAATACTAATACTTTCAGGAAGCCCGAAAAAAGACGGCAATACCGCGGCGCTTATTGAGTGGTTTAAGCAGGGCGCTTTGTTAAAAGGCGCGCAGATTGAAGTTGTTTCTACCGCTTTCCTGAAATGCAAGTCTAATGGCTGCACTTCCTGCAGGATGTGCCAGAAAAATAAAGAATACGGGTGTGTTATTGACGATGACGTAAGGCCTGTCCTTAGGAAAATGCTTGAGGCAGATGTTATCGTGATGGCTACGCCGCTTTACTTTTTTGGCCCGAGCGCCCAAACAAAAATAGTTTTTGACCGGATGTTTTCATTGTATAAATGGGACAATGATAATGGCACAATGCAAACGCCATTAAAAGGAAAGATATTCGTTCTTATGGCAAGCGCGTTTGAAGCTATGGGTTTGGATGCTTTAGAAAAACCTTTCTCGCTTACTGCGGAGTATACAGGGATGGCATTCGAATCTTTGCTTGTTGCTAACGCCGGAGTTTCCGGTGCTATTAAGGCTAACAGCGATGCTCGGCAAAAAGCGATTGCCTTGGGGGAGAAGGTTGGCTGACAGCTTTTCCTGTCTCGCCCTGTTTTTTAAAGCCAGAAAAGAATTCTTCGCTTAACGCAATTTTTCCCCGGGAACAAAAAGGCAAGGGACGATAAAAACCGCCTAAAATGCGTAACTCGCCCTATATAACTACATGATTAAGGAAATAGCTCAAACACCCGCATTTTTAAACGGCGGTTTTTATCTAAAAATTGCTATATCGCTCATAATTCTTTTTTGTCTTTTCCGGATACGCTCAAAAATTATCAGTTTCATTAAATAGGCAATTTATGCAATTTTGGATGCATGGTTAATTTAAGTAATTTAGTTGACAAAATATCTAATCCAAGTATATAATCACCTTGTTCTTTAAATTTTGGTTGTATAGGTTTAGGGAAATCCGTGGCCACAAGGCCATGGTTTGGCTTCTTTTTAGCCAAAGCCATAAAATCGGATGCGGTCCCGCCGCTGTAATCGGGGACGAAAATCACAAATGCCACTGTTTTATTCTAAAATGGGAAGGCGTGATGAGTAGAATGAGCCGAGAGCCAGAAGACCTGCCTATATGAAAAGATTACGGCAATTAAGATTTGTGTAACGTGTAAAGTGTAATGTGTAACGAAGGTGCAATGGGTCTACGCGTAAAGCCATTACACAACTAAACATTCTACCAGTATTACACGTTAAACCTTGCACTTTACACAATTGAATTACCGTAATCGATCTTCGCGGAAGGGTTAAGTTAAAATAGGGGCACAACCCGGCTATAGTATTTATAAAAATACTGAAGTCGGGTTTTTATTTTTTTAATGAGCACATCACTTTTTCAAGCGTGTAAACGCGCAGAAAAAGTGATAGTGCGAATTAACCCCGCCGAGCGCCAAAAAATTGTCGAAGAGAATTTTTTGGCATCCCCTGCGAGGCGGGGTAATTAGATGTTTGTAACATAAATATTAATGAGAAAGTTATACTTATTTATTGTTTCTGTTTTTGTAATCTTTAGCAACGCAGATTATTCTTTTCCTGCCGAAAATTTACGAATTATTTCACTTGCGCCATCTACCACGGAGATATTGTTTGCTTTAGGGTTAGACAAGGAAATAGTGGGGGTAAGTGAATTTTGTAACTATCCTTCTAAGGCTCTTGTTAAAGAAAAAGTAGGAACTTTTAGCCAACCGAATATCGAAAAAATATTATCTTTAAAGCCGGATATTATATTTTGTACAGGATTGGAGCAGGCGCCACTGGCTGAAAATTTAAAAAAATTAAAACTTAATGTTATTATCAGTGATCCTTCCAGTATAAATTCTTTGTTGGTATCGATTGCAGAGATAGGGAAGCTTACAAACAAAGAAAATCAAGCAGGTTTACTTATTAAGCATATGGAAGACGGTATCAATGAGATAAAATCACTTGCCGCTAAAATACCCAAAGAAAGAAAGCAGAAAGTTTTTATTGAAATCTGGAACAACCCTTTAAGCACAGCCGGCAGAAAATCGTTTATTAATGAACTTATCGAGCTTGCCGGAGGAAATAATATTGCCTATGATTTGAAAACTGCGTATGGTTCATTTAGCCCGGAGCTGGTAATAAAACGAAACCCGGATTGTATTATTCTCGCTTATATGGGTAAGGACAATCCCGGGGATGGATTAAGGGCCCGTGCCGGCTGGAACAAGATTACCGCAGTAAAAAATAATCGAGTGTATGGAGACATTGATCCGGACATTCTGCTTCGTCCTGGGCCGCGGATACAAGAAGCTTTACGAGAAATTTATAAAAGGCTATATGAGTAATCCAATGAGAAAGAAAATCTTATTTATAGGCGGAGCGCTAATTTTAATTATTATTTTCGGCATTATTAAGGGCTCGGTTAATTTTAGTTTACCGGAATTATTTTCCAGCGAAAACCGTCAAATTCTTCATCTTAGATTGGCGCGAGTACTCCTGGCAATAATTTCCTCAAGCGGCCTTGCGGTTTCGGGAATAATCTTGCAGGCTATCTTGAAAAACCCGCTTGCTGAACCATATCTTTTAGGCACTTCAAGCGGTGCAGGCCTTGCGGCGGTGGGGGCTATTGTTTTAGGTGCCTCAACTTTGTATATTCCTTTTGCCGCATTCCTGGGAGCGATTTTGAGCACTCTGTTGGTATATGCTTTAAGCAGAAAATCCGGGAGATTAGGCGTACAATCTTTAATCCTTTCCGGTGTAATTGTTTCAATAGCATTTTCGGCGATAATTGTTTTTTTACTGTCAACATCAAATAAAGAAGCGCTTCATGGAATAACCTGGTGGCTTTGGGGCAGCCTTGAAGTTTTTGATTATAAACTTTTATTTACCGTCAGTGTAATTGTAATTTTAGGAATATTTTCCGCGAGTTTGTTTTCAAAAGAATTAAACGCGATAAGTTTAGGCGAGGAAGAAGCTTTACATTTAGGTATTAATGTAGAATTGCTTAAAAAAATATTACTTTTATTAGTTGCAATAATTACCGCGGCAATTATTTCAGTTTGCGGGATAATTGGTTTTGTAGGTTTAATCATCCCGCATACAGCAAGATTAATCGTTGGGCCAAATCATAAATCGCTCATTCCGGTTTCTTGTTTGATTTCCGCCGCGTTTATGGTTTTATGCGATATTATTTTAAGGACTTTATTCTCTCCTTCAGAAATTCCCATCGGTGTCGTTACCGCTATAAT
>JBAYMZ010000012.1:0-14207 GCA_041663385.1 Candidatus Omnitrophota bacterium | reverse complement strand
AATAAAACAAGCGTTTCCAGATGCGGGGTATGCGGGAAAAAATCAAACGGCTCAACGAATTCCGGTTTATAACTACCTGCTAATTCTTTAAGATTAGAGAAAAGCGTTTCCGGGTTGCAAGACGAATAGAATATTTTTTTAGGAGTTAAGCGTAAAATCGCCCGCATCACTTTGCCGGAAAGCCCGGAACGCGGGGGATTAATAATTAAAACATCGACATTTTTATAAAAAGTTCCCTGTTCATTCAAGAACTTTCTGGCATCAGCGGCAAAAAAAGAAATGTTTTCGATATTGTTTTCTTTGGCATTAGCTATTGCGGTCTCAATAATTGCTTGGCTTATCTCAACACCCCAGACAAATTTTGCGTCACGGCTAAGGAATATTCCGATACAGCCTCCGCCGCAAAAAAGATCTAACACGTTCTCTTCTTTGTTCATCTTCGCGTAATTTCTTATCTTTGTATAAAGGCTTGTTATGGCAACCGGATTAACCTGAAAAAAAGAATCAATCGCAATTCTAAATTTAAAATCACCAAGTTTTTCCTCAATGAAAGGCTCGCCATAAAGCAGTTCTTTTTTGTCAAACATAACCGCGTCAGACATCGAATTATTGGTAACCTGATAAATTGATTTAATCGTTTGAGGTAACTTCAAAGCTAGTAAAGCTTTAACAAATGCTTCCTTATCCAATGTTTCTTGAGCGGTTGTAACCAGGCCAATCATGATTTCTCTGGTGCTCTTCGTTTCGCGAATGATGAGGTTTCTTAAAAATCCTTTGTAGGAAAATTTATTGTAGGTGCTATGGCCTTTAACTTGAAGGAATTCTTTTGCCGCCTTTAAAATATCTCCCGCGCTTTGTGAAAATATCCGGCACTCTTCGATATTAATCAGCTCTCGATGGCTGCCCTTGCGATAAAAACCGCAAGTCAAAGGCTCACCCATCCCAAAGCTAAACTCCATTTTATTGCGGTAAAACCACTCGCCAAATGAGTTAATCGGTTTTAATTCGCAGGATATGCCATGAGCCGCCATCAATTGTTTTACTTTTTCTTCTTTACGCGCCAGCTGTTCCGGATAGGCAATATCCTGAAAACTACACCCCCCGCAAGAGCCAAAATGTTTGCAGATATTCATGCCGTTCATTATAAACAAAACGAAAAACCAGGCAAGATTTTATTTTACATGGCATTTATAAGCATGTTATAATTAAAAACTAATAAATGCTATGCACAAAAATAAGTTAATCTTCACACGTCCTCAAACTAATCTTTTAAGAAATACCTTTCTAATTTATATAGTATTGGTGATATTAACCTTCGTATTGCACTATGCTAATTCGCAAACATTGAAAGAATCAGTATTTATTTTCTCTGTACTTACGGCACCAATCCTATTTGTGGAACTTCTTGCAGCAAGAACTTTTTGGAGAAAATTTACCTTCGATTCTTTTGCGCAAATATTATATGTGGAACACTTTTTTCTTCTTTTTAAATATGGGAAAGTTGAAAAAATTTCCTTCAAAAATATAAATGTTACTGTTGGTTTGAGTGGCCGACAATGCCTGGACAATGACGGAACTTTTTGGTGTGTTTACGTTTTTGACCAAAGCTTAGAAAAATCTTATGGGGGGATGCTATCAAAGAAATTTAATGAACATACATACATCATTAATAATCGGTTAAAAGAAATACTACCAGAAAAAGTCAATAAACAAATGCATCCTCTTGAGAATCGATTATTAAAAATGTCTGCCGAAAAAACGAAAAATAAGATATTACAATTTCTAAACCAAGCTAAATAACAACTAAACTGTCTCTTTTTACAACCAAATCTCTTATTCTTTTTCTTTTGCCCCTTAGGAGGCGCGCCTGTGACTCACCTATTGCCAGCACCGCTTCTAATTCTAAATTCCTTGGAACTTTTAATAAATTTCCGATTTCCTTTCGTTTATTTAAAATTTCGCCTAACCAACAGGCGCCAAGTTTTTGCGAGTGGATATATAAAAGCATATTCTGGATGGAAGCGCCAATGGCCATTAAGTCTTTCTCGTAATTATATGAAGATTTTTTATCCAAAAATACCAGAATAATTTTATCCGCACCTTTTATGATGTAGCTATAATGAGTATATTTAGCTAAAAAATTTTTCTTCTCGCCACCCAGCACCATAAACCGCCAGGGCTGATTATTTAGCCCTGATGGCGCCCAGCTTCCAGCTTCTAAAACCTTTTCGATGGTTTTTTCCGGAATGCTCTTCTTGCTAAATTTCCTGATAGACCTGCGGGTTTTTATCAGCTCCAAGGCTTTCATTATTTGCTTATTATAGGGTAAATATAGCGCCAGACAAGATTTTTTTAAATAACTACCCAAGTTTATGTTATAATTTAACAATGATTAACACCGCAAAGCCGCAAAATACCGCAAAAGCGCAAAGGATTTTTTTGCGCCTTTGCGTCTTCTTTGCACTTTTGCGGTGTTCTTGTTTTACGCTGCCGGCTTTTGCTGAAACTATCGTCCTTAAATCCGGAGAAAAGATAAATGCCGGCGTTATCGAAAAAACTGATAACTATGTGAGGGTAGATTTTAATGGCGCACTAATATCTTACCGTACTTTTGAAATTAAAAGCATTGACGGTAAAGACATTGAAGAAGAAAAAATACCCGCCTCTGCAAAAATTATTGAAACCAATATTATTACTGCTGAAGAATATTTTAAACGTGGTGTTGCCTTTTACAGCAAGGGTGAATTCAACCACGCCGTGTCTAATCTCAACAATGCGCTAAAAATCAACCCTGCTTACGTAGAAGCATACCTTTATAGGGGATTTGCTTATGCCGGTAAAAATAACCCTGACCAGGCAATTGCTGATTATACTAAGGCGATAGAGCTAAACCCAAAACAAGAAGAAGCTTATTTTGTCAGAGGCGCCGCGTTTGGGGCGAAAAAAGAAACTGAAAATGCAATTGCCGATTATAGTAAGGCGCTGGAAATTAATCCAAAATATATCCAGGCTTATATCAACCGCGCACTTTTATACCTCATGAGCGCAAACAACGAAAAGGCAGTTGCCGATATAAACAAAGTAATCGAGATGAATCCTAAATTTGCCGGAGGGTATTACCTTCGCGGATTGGCTTACGCAAACAAAAATAATTTGGAACAAGCTATCTCGGATTATACAAAAGCAATAGAGCTTAACCCACGGTATACAGAAGCTTACGCCAACCGCGGGTTGGCTTACGCCTACAACATACTTGAACGCTCAAAAATTAACCCCAATGCACCCACGGCTTATGTTAGTAGCGGAATTGATTATTTAGATAAAAAAACATTTACGCAGGCTCTTTCTGATTGCGATAAAGCTTTAGAAATTAACCCGCAATATTTAGATGCCTATGTTGTTCGGGCAAGAGTGTATATGCTGGCTAATGATTTTGATAATGCCTGGGCAAACATCCATAAAGTGGAAAGATTAGGCGGAGCAGTTAAACCGGAGTTGCTTGCGGAACTCAAAAAAGCTTCGGGGAGAGAAAAATGAACGTGGCCGCCATAAGATGAATTACTGAAGCGTTGGATTCTTAATATAAAGAGGGGGGGGAAATGAAAAAAACTATTGTGTTAATGTTGCTTTTGGGAATAATTTTTACCGGCTACGCTCAAGCCCAGGAATGGTACAAACTTGAAAGTGCCGAAACCTACGTAACTGATTTTCTCCTGGCGGCAGGACAAACTAAAGAAATAACCATAGACTCTGCTGAACCTATCATAGTTGGCTTTAAAACCGATCTTACTTATGCTCCTAACAGCCACGAATTATACAAAGAACTTATGAGTAAATATAAATTTAAAGTTATCAGGATTTCCGATAAAAATGGGAGCGCTGTATCTTCTATATCAGGCGGCGCCGGGCAATTTAAACCGATTGACAATAAAGTGGTTATGGAAATATCTAATTTGATAGACAGGGATTTTAAGATTGTTATATACAAAAAAACAGTGGACTTTTAACGTATTGATTTTAGCTTTATCCCGGCTGAAAAAATAATTTTGTTTTTTGCTTATGTTTAAAAATATCGCAAAATTAATCGGGGCATTAATAATTATTATATTGCTAATTTGGGGCATAATTCTTGTTGATACAAATTACAATCGAAGAACGCTGCAATTTCCCTATCCATCAATTGGCTCAAAAATAAAAAGTAGTAACAAATATTTCTGTAAAGCCGTTGCCGGCACAAGAATTGACGCCACAGCTAAAAAAACTTTTGGTATAAAAAAAGGAATTCACGCGGAAGTTTTTAAGGCAAGGGATAAGTTTTATATTGAAACCGAAGCGGATAAATTGTATCTGGCCAGAAAGACTTTTTTTAAATCAAACGGCGGTAAAAAGGGCGAGCTTTTTGCCATAATTTATAATGATGAACATAAATTGCTGGCAATTGACAGCGGTTATATGCTTGGCCCCGGCGCATCCATTTTCGCTTTTAACAAAGATACCGGAATTGCCACCTTATCAAAAATAACCACTAACGACGTTTTCACCAATAACCCCGGCACACAATCCTACTGCCTTAAATGTGATCCGAGATAACATCTAAGCTATAGCTAATTATTCCAGCAACATCTTTAAGAAAATATGTAAAATCAAAAAACAATTTTACCAGCTAAGAAAGTTAAGATATACTTATTAAGGAACAAAGTAGTTCCTTCAGGGGATAATTGTAAGTAATGGAGACAAAGCGATGAGAACAAATTTAAGCGAAGAAACATTAAAATTATTAGCTCAGGCAAAAAAAGCTTCCATATGCATGTTAGACCCGATAATAAAAGAAGAACTTATCTTCCGCGCTCTTATTGACATGCAGCATCCTCTTTGGCTCATCATAAAGAATAAATTCGGGCTTGATGAAATTCCAATGAGAAACTCAATATCAGATAAGCTTTTAGGAAATCATTCCGATGATCCGGACAATCCCGATAACTTTAAAAAACAGAAATATTATTTTGACATCGCGAATAAAGAAGCTGAAAAAGACAATTCGTGTTTAATCGAGCCATACCATTTAGTTAAGGCGATATTTCTAACAAAGGATAATGATATTATTAAAATTTTTAAAGATTTGGGTGTACGGATGTCAGTTATGACTGAAGAATTAAATAAAGTTTCATACTCGGATTTAATGGAAGCTTTGGAAGAAGCGCGTACCCCTAAGCCTTATGCGCCTTCAAGAGAAGCCCTGCGTAAAACAGAAGAGTATTCCACTATTTTGCAATCCGACTCAAGCCCGCGAAATGATTCACAAACAGCGAGTTTTGGAAAGAATCTAAACTTATTAGCTAAAAATGGTAAACTTGATCCGGTATATTTCAGGGACGAAGAAATTAAAACAGCTCTTGAAATTCTATGCAGAAAACAACAAAATAATCCTCTTCTGGTTGGTGAAGCCGGTGTGGGCAAAACCGCGATAGCGGAAGGGATAGCACAGCTAATTGTTTCAGGAAAGGTTCCCGATATTTTAAAGAATAGCGAAATAATAGAGTTGAATATAACTTCCTTAATTGCCGGCACAACTTTACGTGGACAATTTGAGGAAAAAATACAGAAAATTCTCGATGAATGCGAGCGTAATACCAACATAATTTTATTTATTGATGAGATCCATATGATCGTGGGGGCAGGCGGTGAAAAGGGCTTAAGTGATGTTGCGAATATTTTTAAACCTGCCTTGGCAAGAGGAAATCTAAGGTGTATAGGCGCCACAACTACAAAAGAAAATAATCAATTTATCGAAAAAGATAAAGCATTAAAACGTAGATTCCAGCCGATTTTTGTAAAAGAACCTACCACTATACAAACTATAGAAATAATAAATAAATGCAAAGACAGATTTGAGAAGTTCCATGGCGTAACGATAAGCCCCGAAGCTGTTAAAATGGCTGTGGAATGCGCGGATCAATACATTAAAGATAAACATTTTCCCGGAAAAGCGATTGACTTATTAGATCATGCTTGTGCCTGCGAAAAGATAGATCCTAATAACGACAAAATAGTTTCGGCAGAAGAAGTAGCGGTGCTAGTAGCAAAAGTTGCGCAAGTACCCATAACTCATATATTGGGAGAAAAAACACAGGAACTTTCATTATTGGAACAAAGGTTAAAAACGAGGGTTATCGGGCAGGGGAAGGCGATAAAAAACCTTGTTGATGCGATATATCTAATAAAGATGGGGATGTTTATAAATCTTCAGAAACCCGAAGGGGTACTCTTATTCGTCGGTCCTGAAGGTGTGGGGAAAAACGAACTTGCTAAATCTTTAACTGCAGCTCTATTAGGAGACGAAACAAGAATGATTACTTTTGATATGACAGAATTTAAAGACGTAACAAGTATAAACCGGCTAATTGGCGCGGCTCCCGGTTATGTAGGTTATGAACAGGAAAGCAAATTGGTGAGTTGTATAAGAGCTAATCCTAATTCTATCATCGTAATGGATGATATCGAAGAAGCGCACCCTGATGTTTTATCATTATTGAAGGATATATTTGAAAAGGGCAGCTTAACTACCCAGGATGGGGAAACCGTATTTTTTTCTTATGCAACGTTCATATTGATATCAAATATAGGCGTAGAGGCCTTAAAAGAACAGGATCTGAAAAACTTTAACTACGATGAATCATGTAAGCAAATAAAAACTACCTTACAACATGCTGTAGAAGAAAAATTTAGCTCAAGCTTTCTTAATACTGTAGATAAAATAATTTATTTCGATCCGTTAAAGCGTGAGTGGATTAAGGAAATAGTTATAACCAAAATAGGAATGGTTTTAAAAAGATTAGAAGCGCGGGGAATTAGAGTAAAAATAAGTAAAGAGATAGAAGAATTTTTAGTTGATAAAGGCTATGATGTAAAGCTTGGAGCGCAAACTCTAAATAGAACCATAGAAAACGAACTGTTAAAGCCTCTTGCGGGATATCTTTCGTCTTGCGAGAATAAGGATATTTTAGTTTCAATATCCAAAGATAGAAAACTTGTATTTGGATGCAATAATTAATCTGGTTTACGGAACTGATTTTAAGCTTGAGGAGTTAGATAAGCCTTTAATAGATAGATAAAAATTTTTGTAGATTTAAATGCGGCTGATGACTGGTGTTTTAGAAACTGGGGCATCTTCCTACTCTACCCAATACCCTAATTCCTTAAGTATCCTTGGCTTGTCCTGCCAGTTAGCCATCACCGTGACCCATATATCAAGATAAACTTTTTTACCAAAAATTGTCTCTATTTCCTGGCGCGCGATGCTGCCAATTTCTTTAAGCAGCTTGCCGCCCTCACCAACAACTATCTTTTTCTGTGAAGCCCGGTTCACATATATATTTACCTTTATATATATAAAGCCTGCTTTTTTAAGCTGGGCTTTTGGTACTGACAAAGCAAACAGCAAGTTTGACTCGTCACTTTCTTCTCCCGTTTCTTCTATGTCTGTGCCATCTACGGGCAAAGCCATCTGTGAAATCTGCGGTTGCAAGCCTTCTTCTTCATCATCCACTTCTTCATCATCCACTTCTTCATTATCCGCTTCTTCTTCGAAAAATTTAATCTTGGTTCTTGCTTTGTCTTTTTCTTTGATTTTTCCTTCCATATCTTTAATCGCTTCCACTTCAACCGCTAACGAATGCGGAAGCTCATTTTTTAAAAGTAAAAATAGTTTTTCGCGCACAATATCAGCCACACGAAACTTTAATGGAAAATCTGTATCTGTTTCTTTATCGTAAAATGGCACCTGCTCGGGCAGGCTATCAACAATTGCGTCGCGAAGCTCAATTATATTTTGCCCGGTTTTTGCGGAAATCGGCAGATAATAGGCTATGGGGTCTTTTTCTATGCCCCTTTCTTTTAGAATCCTTTGCCAGCAATCCATGTATTCGCCCATGAATTTTTTTCCTAAATCTATTTTGTTTAAAACCATGATGATTTTTATTTTTTGTTTGGCGCAAAAATACATTATATCGGATTCTTCTTTTCCAAAAGCGCGTGAGGTATCTACCACATAAATCAATAAATCACAGCCTTCTATGGATTGCCTGGCAACTGTATTTAATTGCGCAGCAAGATTATCCTTAAAGGAATGAATCCCCGGAGTGTCCACAAAAACAACCTGCGCGTTTTTTAAATTTAAGATTCCTTTAATCTGGTGGCGGGTAGTCTGGGGGATTGGTGAAACAATGCTTATTTTACTGCCTAAAAGCGCGTTAAGCATGGTGGACTTACCGGCATTTGGGCGGCCGATAATCGCGACAAAGCCTGATTTGAATAATTTATTACTCATATTCTCCCACAGATGATCACAGATTTAAAATCACAGATAGGCACAGATAATTTACGAAATTACCAATAACCAAGAGACAAGATACAAACAAATTTCAATAGCCAACAACCAATGACCAAACGGAAACATTTGATTTTGTTTGGTCATTGAGATTTGGTTATTGGTCATTGTTTGGTTATTGCATCTTGGAACTTGGTTATTTCTCCATCTACTAATTTATGCTTCAAAATAATTGTCTAGCCTACGAACGTATTCTTCCAAAACCTTGGCGCCTTTCTCAAGATTTGATATTTTAACATATTCGTTCTTCGTATGCGCGTTGCCTTTGGAGCCAAAACCAAAAGCAAAGCTCTCGATGCCTTTATCGAGAAGAAAAGTCATCACAGTTGCGCCAAAGCTTGGCTTTAACTCTGAACTGATTTTATTTGCCTTTACCACCTGCTGCAAAATTCTTATTACCGGCATGTTTTTGTCTATTTCTATGGGTTTTTGATGATCAAGTATTTTTATCCGGTATTTTATTTTTTGCTTTTTTATGATTTTTTCTAATTCTTCTATAATTTTTTCCTTTTTCATTGAAGGAAGATATCGAATATCAAGTTCAAAAAAAGCATCTCCGGCAACAATATTAACCTTGTCACCGCCGATAAACCTGCCGATATTTAAAGTGGGTTTTTTTAAAAGCGTGTGAGGTTTATATTTTTCTTTACGCTTTAAGATTTCTGCCAAAATACACACGCCGGCGCTAACCGCGTTTATTCCTCTTTCCGGATAGGCTCCATGAGCTTCTTTACCAATCAGTTCAACCCTTAAATGCAGTAAACCCTTTTGCGCGACAACAATATCAAAATCATCGCTATCCAGCACAACACCGTAATCGATATTTTTTAAATATTTCATTAAAGGCATTAAACCTTTGTGGCTGCCGGTTTCTTCATCGCCGGTAAAAGCAAAAACCAAATCAACATTATTAAGAACGGTTTTGGTTTCTTTTAGTTTTTTTATCAAATAAAGCGAGCAAGCAGCATTGCACTTACAGTCTGTGGCGCCTCTTCCGTAAAGTTTTCCCTTATGCACCGCGCCTGAAAAAGGTTCAAAGCGCCAGCCTCTCCCCGCGGGGACAGTATCAACGTGCGGAGTGAACAAAACTTTCTTTTTTGAATTTTTTGAAGGCAGGGTACATATAAGATTTAATCTGTCTTTTTGAAATTCATAAATCTTTGAAGAAACGCCAAGGTTTTTTAGATAATCCCTGATAAAGAAAATTACTTCTCTTTCATTACCCGGCGGATTCTGAGAATCGATTCTAATTAGGCTTTGCAGTAAACTTATAAGGGTTTCTTTCATAAATCGCTCTTTAATGATAACTTTAGATATTCGCCACGCAAAGGATTATACCCTTTATAGGCAATAAGGAAATAGGCAGTTGAAGATAATGAACCGGTCTTATCGCCTTCCGGAGTACGCCAGCCATGGCCAGTGTCTACAGAAGCGCTTGAGGCGTAAGGAAAACACGGGTCCTCTCTGCCGATTTTTGACGGGGAAGTAATCAGCATTTTTTGCATTTCAGTAAAATAAAAAATTGCCTGGTTTAAATAATGTTTATATTTATCGGCATCTTTGTTTTTATAGAAATCAGCCATAATTTCAAAAGAAAGAATCATCTGCGCGGTCCATTCGCAAGAAATTACCCCGCCGCGGGCCATATTCTTAAATTTAGCGAAATCAAAACCCTTAACCAGCACTTCGCCTTCTTTTCTTTTGAATCGCACACAAACCTCGCAATTTTCAATCGCGAATTCAAGTATCCTGTCCGGATTCATCTGCATAGAAAAAAGTTCCTCCGGCCCAAAAGCAGTTACTGACCAGGCATAGGTATCTGTCGCGATAGTAGCATCGCCTTTACCTCTTAAAACCGGCGGGCCATAACTTGTATAGGCATATTTCTCAATCCATTTTTTTACTTTATCGCGCGCCGTAAGGTATTTCTGTTCGCCGGTTATCTTGTAAAAAGAATCAAAGAAAGCGTAGGCATCAAGATTATGCTCTGTCGCATACCATTCAACTGTCGGGCCGCCTTTTATGCCGCCTTCAGAATCCATCATACCCAAAAGAAAATCCGCTACCTTTTCCGCAACCGGCAAATATTTAGGATTTTTAGTTTCTTTATAATAATCTAAAACCGCAAGGCCAATCCAGGCATTGGGCCCGGAGTGAACAACATATTCCGCGCATTCGCCACCTGTATAATAAGCATTGTATATTTTCTCTCCTCTGTTTACCCTGGTTAAATAAAAATCCAGAATTTTTTCTGCTCTTTGGTTATCCTTAAAAATCACAAAGGTAATCGCGGCAAGCGCCTGATCATAAGTAAAACTCATTTTCTTTAAATTCCGATCGCCTTCGTAACTCAAAACCAGCCCGCTGGTAAGATCCTGGCGGTTTTTGATCCACAGGTACACTCCATCGATTATCTGTTTTGAAATTTGCTTACGCTCTTGGTCTAAAGCGGCAATTTCTCCGGTAAAGCTTTCCCCTTTATCCTTAAAGCTTGAGCTTTTTTCAAGAATAGCCACATATTTTTTGATCAGATTCCGGTTTTCCGCCGTAAGTATTGCGGCTCTTAAAAATATGGCTGTGGAAAAAATAATCAGGATAGCTATTGAGGCGGTTATAAGTTTTGGGGTAAATTTATTAAATAGCGCATAATAAAAAAGGCCATTTATTTCTTTTCTATTCTTATTAAGAATTTCAAGCCCTAGGTAATAACGGCGGAAATTTTGCAGTTTTTCTTGACGCGTCCAGACAATGACCGCTGTGGTTACGATTATTTTTTTATGAAAAAAAATGTTTATGCGTAAAAGTATTTTTGTGCCATCGCGGTTTAATTTCTCCAAAAAACCCTGCCATAAATCATTTACAATCAGGCAAATTCCGCCTTTGCCGATATCGTGGGTAAAACCCTGAAGCCAGGGAGTTATTTTTTTATCGTTCTCATCAAGAATACAGAACTCAACCGGCAAAACCGTTGAAATTCTTATATATTTTCTTCTATTATTTGGCATATATTTTTTATACACAGAGGATTTACAGAATAACCAAACTGGGAGATCTGTTCTTGTTTGGTTATTGAGATTTGGTTATTAGTTATTGTTTGGTTTTTGTATCTTGGAGCTTGGTTATTTCCCAATTTTGCGTTCTATAGTTGTCCGGATTTGTTTAGATTTTTAATTTTACTAAAAAAATCAGCAAAGCGGGCGTGTTTGCGTAAATTTTCAAGATCGGGATCTTTGACTATATAGGAAAAATCATCATAGCCTAAAAGCACTGCTCTTTTTAATTCTTTAAAAGCTTCATCGATATCTCCGGAAAGTGAAAGGCTGCAAGCAAAATTATAATGCACAATCGGGTCTTCAGGTTTCATGTTGACCAGCTTTCTGTCAACCTCAAGGCCTTCCTGATAAAAGCCCTTACGCGTATAGGCATCTCCAAGCGAGGCAAGAGCGTGGAAAAAATTAGGGGCCTTCGAGAGAAGCCCCTCATAAAATTTTATTTCAAAATCCTTTTTCGGCCTCTTATTCATGCTTTCTCCATATCTGTGTAAAGTTTTATGTGTAACGTGTAATGCCGGTGGAATGTTTCATTGTGTAATGACTTTACACATAGAACCATTACGCTCACTTTACACATTACATTTTACACGTTACACAAATCTTTATTGTTTCTTCTTTAAAATAACTTCTTCCCTTAATAAATAAAAAACCTGTTCGAGGTTTTTCTTAAACTCTTTATATTCATCAACCTGAACAAATCTTTTATTGATGTCAAACTGCCGGTTTATTTCAACAAAACCTTTACCCGCGGCATAGGTTGATTTAAAAGTAAACCACGGGGTATTTAATTCTCTATTTCCGGGAAGAAACTGCATAGCTAAATTATCAGGAAGATTTACTTTTATTTTAGAAATTTTTTTAAAAACTCCCGCGAACTCTATCGGAAAACTCCTCTCTTCCCTACCGGCATAAGTCGTATGCAAATCTATATCATCAAGCACAGGAATAATCCTCAATCCACCGGCGGGATTTAAAACTTTTTGCGCGCTGAAAGTGTATTCCATTATTGGATTTTTATCAAAATCATCTTCATTTTCTGTTTTATAATTAATGAGTTTTGAAAACGGGCTGATTTGAACCATCTTCTTCTGAATGTCTGCCTTAATCGCATCCGGATGCGTGTACTTGAAATAGTAACGCTGATAGGAAGAAAAAAATCCTTCAGTGGTTACCTTTCTGCTTATTATCGCGTCTTCATTCGCGTCTATGTTCAGTGTGGTTTCATAAATTCCAGCGTTATCTTTTAATAAGGGTGTGGTTAAAATTTCGTATTTATCATCGAGAAAAACAAGCACGTTTCTTTCCTGATCGCCAAGCGGTATATCAGAGAACGCTACTGTTTGGGCGGTCGCGTCCATAAAAATTGTTTTCCCGCCTAAAACAACTGCGCTGATGGCATGGTCAAAAACTACCGAAGGAAAATCTTTTTTCATATCATAAATTCCGCGGGTCGGTATAAGCACCGGGTAGGCTCTTAGGCCTGCCTCGCGCATCATTGCCACGAGAAGTATGGATTTATCCTTGCAATCGCCGTATCGATTCAGGAAAATATCATTGGCATAGTGAGGCTCGTATCCGCTCTCTCCATATTCAACCGCAACATAGCGCACGTTTTTCGCACAAAATTCGTAAATCTTTTTGGCTTTCTCAAAATCGCTTTTTGCATCTTTAGTAAGATTTTTGACGAACTCTTTTACTTCTTTGTTGAGCTCGATTTTGTCTTTATAAAGCTTCTCCCACCATTGATAAATCTCATCCCAGCTTGAAAAATTCGAAACGCTTATCGCGGGGTTTATCAGCGAAATTGAAGGCATTGGCTCTTCAGGAATAATCGGCTTTATTTCTTTAAATTGCCAGTTATAAACCATTGTATCTTTTATCTCTTCCACCTTAGGCGCGAAATTTATACTTTTAGCATATTCTTCATTAAAAAAACTGGTTTTAACACCATCCGTCTTAGGGACAATCAGTTTAAAGTTTGCTTGTCCTATCGGATAAGCTTCGCGCAACCGGTAAATGAAGCTGAAACGATTACCGGTGATTAATTTTGAAGAATAGATTTTAAATTTATATTCAATTATAGATCCTACATCAACCGAAGGCATCGAAATTATCAATGCTTTAGCATTGCTATAAAGAGGAAAGTTTAAATATTTACTGACATCACGGATATTTTCCGCTCCGGCATAAACAATTTTACCTTCAGGGGTAATAGTTCTGGCGAATTCAAGTTCAACCCTTTCATAAGTGGAGTCATAACCGATTTCAACCTCCGCGAGATCCTTGCCTTTTTCTTTGAGGATTTTTTCAACCATATACGCGGTTGCTACAGAACTATTATCGGCTTTTATTTCGTTTACTTCGTCAACATGAAGTATCGCTGCTTCCTCTTTTTCTATGCCGGAAAGAAACTTTTCCTGTTCTTTGAGCAGTTTTTTTACATTTTCCGGCATTCCCTCTTCAACTTTTAGGCCTATCTTAGCCAGCCTTTCTTTGGCCTGCGCGGCGTATTCTCCTTTAATATTTTTGTAAATCGCTACTGCTTTAGGATAGAGGTTTTTCTCCTCAAGGGTACTCGCGTAAAAATAAAGGTATTCACCATCCTGGGCTTGGCCAACCTGATCGAAAATTGTCAGCGCGTTATCGTAATCTTTAAGGCGCACATAGGTTTTGGCAAGCAGAACTTTGGCTTTTGTATCGTTAATGCCGATTAACAGGTTTTTTACATTTTCAAAATCGTTAAAATTGTAATAAAGATTTGCTAACTT
>JBAYMZ010000011.1:0-14422 GCA_041663385.1 Candidatus Omnitrophota bacterium | reverse complement strand
CTGCCTATAGCCGCCATGTTTTTGAAACCGTTGGCGGATACGATGAAAGGTTAGTTAGAACAGAAGATAATGAGATGCATTATAGGCTGAGGAAAAACGGGTTTAAATTCTATTACAATCCAGAGGTTAGGTCATTTCATATTTCCAGAGGTAGTTTACGCGCGTTATTAAAGCAAAAATATTCCAATGGCCTCTGGATTGGCTTAACGATGGGCATACAGCCGCGATGTTTTAGTTTGCGGCATTTTATTCCGTTATTTTTTGTGTTAGTCCTGTTAGGTTCTGTTTTATCAGTGATGATAAAAAATTTTTGGCAGCCTCTTATTGTTCTTGCTGTAATTTATCTGATATCAGCTTTATTTTTTTCGTTTGAGTCTATGAAAAAAGCCAAGCCGAATGTGAAAATTATTTGTTTAGGTTTACCGGCGGTGTTTTTCTTGATACACTTTGCGTATGGCCTTGGAACAGCAATCGGTTTAATTAAGATGCCGTATTTTGTTTTGAAAAATCATAATTATAATCTACCGTTTCCGATAAAAGCAGAAAAAGAGGAGAGACAGAATGGCTAAACTAAACCATATTCCTTTTCACCGCGCTTATATGGGTAAAGAGGAAATTAAAGGTGTAATTACGGCAATTAAGTCTGGATGGATTACGATGGGGCCAAAGACTGTAGAGTTTGAGGAAAAATTTAGGGCTTATACAGGGGCAAAGCATGCTATTGCGGTAAACTCATGCACTGCAGCCTTGCATCTGGCTCTTGAAGCAATCGGGATTAAAGAAGGCGATGAGGTAATTGTTCCGGCAATAACTTTTACTGCCACGGCGGAAGTCGTGTGTTATTTTAAAGCTAAACCAGTTTTTGTTGACGTGGAGAAAGATACGTTAAATATTGATTCTACAAAGATTGAAGAAAAAATTAACTCCAAAACCAAAGCAATTATAACCGTTGATTACGCAGGGCAACCCGTAGATTATGATGAAGTAAGAAAAATTGCAAGAAAACATAAATTATTTATTATTGAAGATGCCGCGCATACTTTGCCTTCAGGGTATAAAGGTAAAAATGTTGGGATGTTGGCGGATATCACTTGTTTTAGTTTCTATGCTACTAAAACTTTAGCTACCGGTGAAGGCGGCATGATTGTTACAAATAATTTACGTTGGGCCAAAAGGATGAAAATTATGCGCCTCCATGGCATGAATAAAGATGCCTGGAAAAGGTATGATATGGGAGGCAGCTGGTATTATGAAGTAGTAGGAGCAGGCTATAAATATAATACTACAGATATTAATTCCGCCATAGGCATCGCACAACTCAAGAAGCTTGAACTTATGTGGAAGAAACGCCAGGCAATTGCCAAGATGTATGATTCCGGTTTTAAAGAAATACCGGAATTAATAATTCCGGTTATCAAAAAAGGCCGCGTAACCAGTTGGCATTTATATGTAATTAAGCTTAATCTGGAACAGCTTTCAATTGATAGGGCAAAATTTATTAAAGAATTGGTCAAACAAGGAATTTCTGCAAGTGTGCACTTTATACCACTTTATAAACATCCATTCTATAGGGATAAATTTAAATATAAACCTCATCAATTTCCAAATAGTGAGTGGCTATATGAAAGAATTATTTCTTTACCCATCTACCCGGGGATGAGCAACTCTCAAGTAAAACGAGTTATTGATACGGTTAAAAAAATCATAAGACAATACAAAAATGTATAGATTATTTGGAAAAAGATTATTTGATTTAATTTTATCGTTGATAGGTGTTCTTGTTTGCCTACCGATGTTTGTCATTGTTGCTATTTTGATTAAACTTGACTCCCCTGGCCCCATATTTTTTATACAAAAGCGAATGGGTAAAAACGGAGGCCTGTTTTCTTTATTTAAATTCCGGACAATGTTTGTTGATGCTGCTGCAGGCATTTTAATGTTTGAACCGGGGAGCAAAAATAGAGTTACAAGAGTCGGGAAACTTTTAAGGCTTACTAAAATAGATGAATTCCCCCAATTGCTAAATGTTCTGATGGGTGATATGAGTTTTGTGGGGCCGAGGCCGGAAGTCCCGAAGTATAAAGAATTTTATTCCGGTGAAAACTCCATAGTCTTAACAATACGCCCGGGGATTACAGATATGGCATCAGTCAAATATAGGCACGAAGAAGAAATGCTTGCCCAAAGTAAAGGCCCCGAAAAGTTTTATACCGAAGTTATTTTGCCCGATAAATTAAAAATAAATAAAGATTACATACAAAAAGGAATAGGGTTAGTTAATGATTTTAAGATAATATTAAGCACATTACTGGAGATAAAATGCGCAAAAAAGAATTAATGCAAAATTTACTGTTATATTATCGAAAAGGGCTTATCGTAGCCGCGCATTTTGTAATAATTATCTTTTCGTATTTAGTGAGTTTTTCGCTACGTTATGAATTTACTATTCCTGAAAACGAACTTTCCGCATTTTTCTTTGGTTTTCTTTCCTTAATTATCGTAAAACCAATCGTATTCTTGTTCTTTAGATTGTATAGCGGGTTATGGGCATATGCTTCAATTGACGATTTGTGGAAAATTATTAAGGCGAATTTGCTTTCATCCACTATTTTAATAGCGATTGTCTGGGTTTTGGGAGGGTATGGCTTCCCAAGATCGGTTTTTATGATAGATTTTGTTTTGTGCACAAGCTTGGCCGGCGGATTAAGGTTTGCGGCACGCTTTCTTAAGGAAGGTTATTATCGTAATTATGATTTGAGTGCTACAAAAGTTTTAATTGTTGGCGCCGGCGCAACGGGCATTATGCTTCTTCGCGAATACCGTAAAAATCCAAGCATGGGCAGGGTAGTAGGATTTATGGATGATGACCGGGTGAAATTAAACAGAACAATACAAGGAGTAAAGATTTTAGGAAACCGCAAAGCCATACCGAAGATTGTAGAAAGATACGAAATAGACGAAATTGTTATTGCTATGCCTTTGGTAAGGGGCGATGAGATGCGCGACATATTATCATATTGCGAGAAGTCCAAGGCAAAAATTAAGATAGCCCCGGAGCTAAATAAAATATTAAGCGGTAAGCTGGTTATCAAGCCGCGGGATGTCCAGCCTGAAGATTTACTTGGCCGGGAAACCGTGTCTATAGATTTAAAAGATGTCAGCGTATATATTAAGGATAAGATAGTATTGATTACCGGCGCCGGAGGTTCAATCGGTTCGGAAATAGCGCGCCAAGTTGCGCAATTTTCACCAAAAGAGGTTATTCTTTTTGATCATCATGAAAATTTTCTTTATTTTTTAAATATCGAGTTTAAAGTTAAGCATCCTAATGTTAAAACGAAAACAGTTATCGGCGATGTCAGGGATGTTGGCCTCCTCAAGCAGCTTTTTTCGAAAAATAAACCCCAGGTGGTATTTCATGCTGCCGCGCATAAGCATGTCCCGCTAATGGAAGAAAATCCTATTGCCGCGGCAAAAAATAATATTTTTGGCAGCCGTAACCTGATTTATGCGGCAAACCATTACGCTACGGAAAGATTTATTCTTATATCCACAGATAAGGCGGTTAACCCAACGAGTATTATGGGGATGAGCAAACGTATCGCCGAAATAATTTTGCAAGCCAGGGCAAAAGCCACCAAGACTAAATTTATGGCTGTTCGTTTTGGCAACGTTCTTGGTTCTTCCGGAAGCGTAGTCCCGTTATTCAAGAAGCAGATTGCCGAAGGTGGGCCGATAACCATTACCCATCCGGATGTAGAGCGTTATTTTATGAGCGTAAAAGAAGCTGTGATGCTGGTATTGCAAGCCGGTGCAATAGGTAACGGAGGAGAGCTTTTTATCCTTGATATGGGCGAACAAATTAAAATTGTTGAGATAGCTAAGAATTTAATTTCGCTATCCGGGCTTACCCCTGGAAAAGATATAGAAATAAAAATTATCGGATTACGCCCGGGAGAAAAACTTAGCGAAGAAATACTTTTGGATAAAGAAAAAGATAAAGTTACTAAACACGAGAAAATTTATATCAGCCAACCCCAGGATTTTAACAGTGCGGCTATCCGTAAAAAACTTAAAGAACTCAAAAATCTTACCGATATAATGGATAGTGTAAACGTGGTCAAAAAGATGAAAGAGATTATTGGGTAGTTTTTAGGTTGTTAGGTTAGTAAGATTGGGATTAAGGAAAGAGTCATCGTAAAGCATACAAAGAGCCAAAAGCTATGAAAAACAATATTAGCGAAAAGCAGTCAAGGGGCGAAGTTGTCATTTATCGAGCTAAAGACAAGGAAATACACCTTGAGGTTAAGCTGGAACAGGAAACGGTCTGGCTGACTCAAAAACAAATCGCGCAATTATTCGGGACACAAAGGCCTGCGATAACAAAGCATCTGCATAACATATTCAAAACAGGCGAGTTAAAAGAAAATTCAGTATGTTCCAAAATGGAACATACTGCCATGGATGGCAAAAGATACCAGACTAAATTTTACAATTTGGATGTAGTTATTTCTGTAGGCTATCGGGTCAATTCTTCTCGCGCCACGCAGTTTCGTATTTGGGCAACAAATGTTCTTAAGCGGCATTTAATAGATGGTTATACGCTAAATGAGAGGCGTTTGAAGGAACAGGTTCTCAAACTTCAAACCTTGCAGAGGGCAGTAAAGTTTATTAGCAGCATGAAGGATCGTAAGCAAATTGAATACCAAGAAGCTATAGGGTTGCTTGAAGTTATCAGCGATTACAATTACGCGCTTGAGTTGTTAGATGATTATGATTACAAACGGCTTAAGATAAGACAAACTTCAAAGGAAGAAAAATTTGTTTTGAGTTATAAGCCAGCATTGGCAGCTGTTAATGAACTTAGGAAAAAATTTTCCGTTTCAGATCTTTTCGGGGTAGAACGTGATCAGTCTTTTAAAAGTTCAATAGCCTCGATTTATCAAACATTTTCCGGAAAAGACCTGTATCCCAGCATTGAGGAAAAAGCCGCGAATCTTCTCTATTTTATTGTCAAAAATCATTCATTTATTGACGGTAATAAACGAATAGCGGCTTCAATGTTCTTGTGGTTTTTAGAGAAAAATAGTATTCTATATAAAATAGATGGCTCAAAACGTATAGCTGACAACGCTTTAGTCGCCCTTACATTAATGATTGCGGAGAGTAAACCCAGCGAGCGGGATATTATTATTATGTTGGTTGTGAATTTGATTAATAAAAATAATTAAAAAAGGAGCTCGAAATGAAAAACATATTTAAAACACATATTTTTGCTGCAATGATAGCTATAGCTGTTATGGTGTCTGCCGGATGTGCTAAGAAGCCGGACAAAAGCCAGGTAGTTGCCCAGGTCAATAATTATCAGGTAACCATAGATGATTTTAAAGAGGGAGCCAGGATGACTATGCCTTGCGCGTCCAAGGAAAAAATCTTGCAGGATATTATCGCTAAAGAACTTCTTTTGGAAGAAGCTCAGAAGATGAATCTCGATAAAGATAAAAAATTTATGAAAGAAATCGAAAATTACTGGAAACAAGCGCTTACTAAAAGAATTATTGAAAGAAAAGGCAATGAGTTTTTGGCTGCAGCTAAAGTAAGCGATGAAGAAATTAAAACGGAATATAAGCGCATGGAGCAGGAAGCCGGGGCTAAGTTGGAGCCATACGAACAGGTATCCGGGCAACTTAGAGATAGATTGAGAGTGGAAAAAGCTCAAGGTATACTTGATTCTTGGATTAATGATTTGGAAAAGAACGCCAATATAAAAAAATATAAGGATATATTAAACGGTATTGAACTTAAAAAAACGATTAATCAAGAGGGAGGGGCAGATGAATAATCATATGCACGAGAAAAGAAAAATTCGCATTGTGCGGATGAAGTTCCAGAGAAATTTTATTCTAAAATTTTGCGCAATAATGATTCTTTCTTCTTTGATTATCACAGCTATTGTCTATGGGTTATCTGCTTCAAGCGTAACCACTGTATTTGAAAATTCGCGGCTTACGATTAAAAGTACCGCTGATTTTATCCTTCCGCTTTTGATACTAAGCAGTTTGGTGGCGATAGTTGTTGGAGGGATCATAACCATTAGCGTTACTTTATTTATTTCTCATCGTATTGCCGGGCCGCTATACAGGCTGGAGCATGATATTACCGAAGTTGGCAAAGGTAATTTAAGCATAAGAATCTATGTACGCAAGAAAGACGAGCTTAACGATTTAGTAGGATTTTTGAACCAGATGATTGATTCCATACGAAAGATCATAGTCGACGTAAATACAGAACTTACAGGCATATCCGTAGCTAATATTTCAGGCAATGCCCAGCAGAAACTGGAGAATGCTAAAAATTTATTAAAGAAATTTAGGTGCTAATTCAAACAAATAAAAATGCGAATATTAAGTTTAGCCATTCTTGGGTTCATCCTTCTGGGATGCGTTGCCCTCTTTGCTGAAGATTTAGCTATAGCAGAAGAGGCAGCAGCCGGATGTATTATCCATGGGAATGGCCAAATTTCTATTTCATATCCATCAGATACTAATCTTAAAAAATTGGAAGCACGGCTACGTTCCCGGTATTTCTCGGTTTCGTCTGCAGAAAAAGATTTGTTTACTAACCCTGCCTATAGCATAGAAGATAGAATTGTTTCACGGCTTAACTCGATATTGCTACGGGTAGAGCAAATGCTGGCGATGTATCCGAATCATATGGAGATAAAAATAAAGATATTTAGCACCCATCGAGAGCTAAATGAAGAATATTTCAGTCAATTTGGCACAACTGGAGATTACAGGTCTTTTTATATCCATCCACTTGGGACAATTTATTCTTCAATGCAGGATATTTCCGATTCCGTAATTTCTCATGAAATGGCCCACGCGGTTATAGATAATTATTTTAGGGTAATGCCTCCTGCAAAAACTGCCGAACTTTTAGCAACCTATGTTGATAGCCACCTGGAAAGAGAATAAGATACAGAACCGTTCTTAGATAAGTTTTAAACTTTAAAGCGTTTAAAAAACTGTACACCTTTGATTCCTCGCTAGATACACCGGGCTTTAAGTCCGGGGGATGAATGTGTGTTGAGATTTCTGCTTAAGAGGGGGTATTGACCCTTAGGCCCCTGGGGTTCCATCTTCTAAATAACAAAAAGTATAAAATACTTGACAAAACGGCTAAGTATAATATAATCGTTCCTACTCTTTTTTACACGATTTTACACGGTTTATGACAAATAATATTATGTATTCAAAAGAATCCTGTCTTACACCTATACAGGCAGCAGAAGTGCTTAATGTCAGCCTTTCGACATTGAAAAAGCTTATTTATTCAGGTAAAATCAGCACTTTTAAAACTCCCGGCGGCCACCATCGCATTACAAGAAGTTCATTGCAGCACTTTGAAGTAACCGCTAGCCAGGTGCATAACTTTGAAAAAGAAGAGGAAAGGTGTTTGCCGGAAATCATTGAAGGATTTATCAAAATTACGGAAGAGAAACTGAAATTTGGGAAGAACCATTCAAATTCTACCGCAAACTTAAGCGTCCTGATTGGGCAAAAAATGGGTTTTTCTTCGGAGCAACTCCATAATATAAAACTAGCCGGACTCTTGCACGATATAGGTAAAGTAAATATCGATCACAATATTCTCAATAAAATAACGCCGCTTACCGCGGAAGAATACAACATGGTTAAAAGGCATTCTCTAATCGGTTTTGATATATTAAGTTCCATTCAACCGTTTAAACATTTGGCGTATATTATCCGGCAGCATCATGAAAAGTATGATGGCTCAGGATACCCGGAGGGTTTAAAAAAGAAAGAAATTTGCATTGAAGCGAGAATTATTAGCATAACAGAGTCGTTTGATACAATGACATCGGCTGACTCTTATAGAAAACCGTTAGCCGTAAATATTGCTTTAGATAAAATCAAAGAAAGCGCAGGAACGTATTTTGACCCGGAAGTTACTTTGGAATTTTTACAGTTAGCCAAGCATGACTTTGCAGAGGTAATAAAGTGAGCCTTTATTCCAGACGGTTTCTTCTATTGATTTTGTGGTCCTTTACATATTTTTCCGGAAATGTTTATGCCTACAAAATAGATAATTTGGAGCTTAATGTAAATGCCGGTGCTAAAGAAACATACGATGATAACGTTACTTATGTTAAAGAGAACAGGAAGAAAGATTCGAGCACCACTATGCTTTTGGGTTTTGATGCTAAATATGAAAACGCGCTGCGAAGTTTAAATGCTTCCGGTAATATTTATCACCAAATGTTTAATAAATACACCAAGTATGACAATACAAGCCAGGATTTTTCTTTGGATTTTAAAAATGAATTTTCAAGCCGTATGCGTTTAAATATTACTGATAATTTTCTTCATGCTTATGAACCGCGCAGTTTTGAGCAGGCATTTGAGGCTGTGCCCGGAAGGTATGCGTATTTTCAGAATGATTTCGGAGCTATATTTGACGCGGATATAAATAAAAGGCTTATTGGTAAAATTAAATATGCCAATTCTACGGATATATTTTCCCGCGCTGACTTAAGCGATTCATATTTAAACCAGGGCGGATTTGGTTTAGAATACGAACTTTCCGAATTGACAAAACTGTTGGTTGATTATGATTTCGCTGAAAGAGATTTTTCTCCGGGAAACTCCGCTTCCGCGCACATATTATCCGGCGGGGTTAAAACCAATCTTAATAAGCGCTTGTCTATCGAAGGCGATGTCGGCGTTGACATTATAAACTCTTTTAATGATTCTGATTATGCAAAGCCACACTTTAAAGCCACTGTAAATCATGATGTAGACGAGAAAACTATGGCTACGCTTTCTTTTTTAAAAGAATATTCTACCACCGCCTACACCGAAGATATTTTCAACCATTGGCAGGTTTACGCGGTATTAAAACGCCAGCTTTCCAGAAGATTCGATGTGTCACTTTCTGCCTTTTACGGCGAAGGACGGTATGTCAGCTCAGATATTCACGATGGGTTACGCGGGGCAAATGTGGATTTGATATATAATTTTTCTGAAAAAATAAAAACCACCTTAGGTTGCGCATATTCCCAGGCCGATTCAAGTGACAGCAGCAGAGAATATACAAAAAATCTGATATCCCTGGGCTTATTGGTTCAATTTTAATTTAAAAAAATAACATGCTTAAAGAACAAGCAAACATATTCAGGAAAACAATTATCTTCGCGGACATCCTGCTTGTGCTTTTATCTTTTATCCTGGCTTATTTTTTAGGCGACGAAACAGAATACGGATATACGGAAAAAGTGTATTTTAACCTTTTGGTGCTGGCGCTTATTTTCTGGACGGCCGCGCTTTATTTTTTTGGAATGTATACTTCTTTCAGGACGAGGAAGATTGCCGAAACTGTAGGGATTGTAATAAAATCCGCTTTCTTCTGTTTTATCGCTTTTATTAGCTGTATGTATCTTTTAAAATTAGATATTCATAGGACTTTCATAATATTTTTATTCGCGTCAAGTGCGTTTTTTATCAGCCTTGAAAAAATTATCACGATATTATTTTTTAGATATATACGTAAACGCGGCTATAACTATAGAAAAATATTACTTATCGGTACCGGTCAAAGGGCCCAGCGATTTATTAACCTTGTTCACAAACATAGTGAGTGGGGCTTAAGGATAGTCGGGCTTATAGACGCGGACGCAACCAAAGTAAATAGTAGTATCGACGGATATAAGGTTATGGGTACGTTTGATGATTTGCCTAAAATCGTTCATGATAATGTCGTTGATGAGGCGGTGTTTGTTGTGCCGCGGTCCTGGATTGAAAGGATAGAAAAAATGATGCATTTTTGTGAAACCGAAGGCATACGTATAAGCGTCGCGGTTGATTATTTCAATCTTAAATTTTCCCGTCAAAGCCAGACTGATTTTGACGGTTTTCCCCTGTTAACTTTTGAAAGCGCGCCGTCTAAAATGTGGCACCTTTTTATAAAGCGATTGTTTGATATAGTTTTATCTAGTAGCGCGCTTATTATGTTGATTCCGGTATTTATAGTTGTTAGTTTTTTTGTAAAGGTTACTTCCAGCGGGCCAATATTTTTTAAACAGAAACGCTGCGGTTTAAACGGGAGAAAATTTGTTCTATATAAGTTTAGGACCATGTCAGTTGATGCGGAAGAGAAATTAGAAGAGCTGCTTAAACATAATGAAATGAGCGGCCCGGTATTTAAGATGAAAAACGATCCGCGCCTGACAGTGATAGGAAAATTTTTAAGAAAAACAAGCTTGGACGAATTACCGCAACTTTGGAATATATTAAAAGGCGATATGAGTTTAGTCGGGCCCCGGCCGCCCATACCGGCAGAGGTTCAAAAATACGATAACTGGCAAAGAAGAAGGTTAAGCATGCGCCCGGGCATAACTTGCCTGTGGCAGGTAAGCGGCCGCAATAAAATTACTGATTTTAACCAATGGATGAAGCTTGATTTGGATTATATTGACCGCTGGTCGTTGTGGCTGGATTTTAAGATTTTGATAAACACTATTCCGGTAGTACTTTTTGGGGTTGGAGCTAAATAGAACTTAAATGTTTTAGGTATAGGTAATGGAAAATAATAAAAGAGGAGGATGCATGCGTATTGCAATATTTATGACGATTGTTTTTTTGCTTGCAGGTAGCACAGGTTATTGCCAAGCTAACAATGATTACAAAGTCGGAGTGGATGATATTCTTGATGTTAGCATACTTCAACCGGAAAAAATGGAGCTTTCGGTGACGGTATCGCCCGATGGTTCAATAACATTCCCCTATATTGGCAATGTCATGGTAAAGGGAATGACACTTGGTGCGATACAGCAAGAAATTCAAAATCGTCTTGCAGACGGGTATATGAAATATCCGGTTATCTCAGTATCACTTAAAGAGGCGCGCAGTAAAAAGTTTTTCGTTTACGGTGAAGTTATAAAACCCGGCACTTACATTCTTAACGATAATACAACCGTGCTCAAGGCAATAAGCATTGCCGGTGGATTTACGAAATACGGTTTAGCAAGCAGGGTAAACATCTTACGTCCCAAGAAAAATTCTTCAGGGTATGACAATATAAAGGTAAATATAAAAGCCATTATAAAAGGGTCTCCCGAAGAAGACGTAAAACTTTTACCGGGGGATATTGTTAATGTGGAAGAGGGAGTGTTTTAGGCAGATAATAACTTTTCTAAAGAATTGGAACAAATTTCATTATCCTGGTTCACAGAAAAATTATATCCCGTTGTTCCGGTAGTTTCGATCCAAACTTTGTTTAGGCAATCACCTTCGAGGGTGATTCAACTAAGGATTTTTTCTGCTGGTGCATAAAAAGTCAAGGTTTCATTATTTGTACTATTATTTTTTCGCGCGTCATACGCTTAGAAGAAAGACGTGCTCATTAAGGAGGTTTTAAAATGGATGAAGTAACTTTACGAGATTATTTGAAGGTAATTTTTCGTCAGAAGTGGGCAATAGTCGTTACCATCATCACAGTGACTATTGTAACCGCATTAGGATTATGGATAAAAACACCTGTCTATGAAGCTCAGGTTAAGATGCTTGTTTCCGCGCAAAAAGGTGTGGAGTCTCCTTATTACAGGGATCTTGTGGGCTATCAGAATATTCAGGTTGCTCTTACGCAGAGCGAAATAGTCAAGTCCACCCCCGTTATGGAACGAGCGTTAAAGATAATTGGCCCAAGAGGATTGGATTTTGAAAAAAAATATGCCAGTTTTCCCAAGAAACTTTTTATCGGATTCCGAGCATTTTTGACTGAAAAATATTTCAGCTGGAAAAAAATGAATAAGCAAGAAAGAGACGATACGGCGCGCCGGCTAGAGCTTAAAGCGCTTAAAAATAATACAAAAGTTGAGCCGATTAGGGATACTAATCTTTTTGTGCTTTCCTATAAAGACCTTGATCCCAATGCAGTTGCAACCATCGCTAATGCGATAAGCCGTTCGTATGTAATATTTGATCTTGAGCAACAACTCGCCGAGCTCCAGATAAAGTACGGAGAAAAAAATTTTTCTATAATTCAGCTTAAAGAGAGTATTGCTAAGATGGAACAAAATTTAGCTGGGACAGCATTATCGAATGTTGAGGCAATTGGCCCTGCCAGTGTAAAAATAATTGAGCAAGCAACGCCACCTATTAAACCAGAAGGTTTGTCAAAAATAACTATTTTGGCGCTCGCATTTTTTAGCAGCATATTTCTCGGGATTCTGCTTACTTTCTTTCTAGAATACATGGAACAAACATTTAGGTCGCCGCAGGATATCGAAAAAATATTACAGATTCCTTTTTTGGGCTCGATTTCTAAAACACCCAACCCCGAGGCTTTCCAACATTTAGCCGAACAAATATATTTTGAGATGAAAGATCGCAATGTAAAAATTGCGCTTGTAACTTCAACATTTCCTAAAGAAGGTGTTTCTCTGGCAGTCACGGAAATAGCCAAGCATCTTTCTCGTATAAAAGGACACAAAATTCTTGTAATAGATGCAAATTTACGTAACCCGACAATACACAAAAGGTTTGGTTTAGACAACGAGACGGGCCTCGCAGAAGTTCTTGAAGAAAAGATAACTTTTGACAAAGTCCGCGCAGAAATTAATTCAAACTTATACATACTTACTGCGGGCAAGGCGGAACTAAATCCTATGGTTCTCATTGAGTCAAAGAGGATGAGCGACTTTTTTAAATCCATAAAGGAGAAGTTCGACGCTATTATTATCGATAGCCCAAATTTAAGAGAAACCAAAGATGCTTTGGGGCTTTCTATAAGCGCGGAAGGGGTAATTCTTATGATAAATGAAGGTAAGACTCGTCGACAAACCGCACAATGCGCGTTAGAAATGTTAAAAAGAAAAATGGGGAAAGCAATTTTTATAGGTGCTATTTTAGGCAACCGTACTTTTGTTTTGCCAAAAAAGATTTATGAAAGAATATAGTTTCAAGTTATGAACTTCATAAAAATTTCAGTCATTGTTACTATTTCGGTTGTGCTGGGGATGCTATTATCTCAAATCACTGTGTTGTCTGCTAAATTACTGACAATGGTATTCCTGGCATTTGCTTTGATTATTCTGACTTTTGCTGCGAGGTCTCTAAAGACTGTACTTCTGGGGGTGCTTGTATTTTCATTTTGCACGCAGCTCGATTTTAATCCCTGGTATTCAACCTATTACGTTAACACAAATGCTGGCATAGCCTTTTCATTAACCGAAATGTCTCTATGGCTACTCTATCTGCTCTGGTTTTTTGAAATTTTTTCTGGAAAACAAAAATTTATAAAAACAACCCCCGATATATTTATATTACTTTTCCTGGTTTTTTATAGCGCAATATCATTTTTTATAAGCACTAAGATTAGTTTTACAATTCTTCAGTTTCCCAAAGTTATAGCCGCATTTCTAATCTATTATTACGCGCGCGGATTTACTATTCGTCAAAAAAATATAGATTTTATTATTAATATTGTTGCGATAAGTATTTTGTTTTCGTCGATTGCAGGCATAGGGCAATTTTTCTTTAAGGGATTGTTCGACCTGCCATTTATAGGTTCAGCAGATAAAGCTATTCTACTCCAATATTCAAAAAGCGAGTTATTCAGGTCGTCCGGATTCCTGGGGCATCCGAATATTTTTGCTGATTTTTTGATATGCTGGATTCCGCTTATGTTCTTTGTTTTTAGTATATCGAAAGATGCAAAAAAGAGGTATCTTTGTTTGTCGGCATATCTATTCGGCGTTATAGCGTTGATCCTTACTTTTTCCAGAGGAGGCTGGATAGCTTTTGTAGTTGCTCAACTATTTGCCATGGCCTTACTGATTATACGCAAAAAGGATCGTATTAACAGTATATTAATAAAAGCAGTGGTAGTCGTAAGTTTATTATTATTAGCGGCATTGCCTTTTGCAGCGAAAATCTATCAAAGGTTAACATATTATGATTTTGGAGCAGGGCTAAGCAGGTTATCGCTTATTGGCGAATCGCTTGAGCTTATATTTGAACACCCTTTTGTTGGAATGGGGTTAGGTTATTTCATGAATTTTAACCCCGCTCCTGTCCATAATATCTATTTACATATTGCATCAGAAATGGGCGTCCCTGCGCTCGTTCTTTTCTTGTGGTTTTTATTCAAGATATTTAAAAAGGGCATAAGCAATTTAAAATGCAGCGATGAAAACGTCTATATATTTTCATCAGGGTTGGTGGTTGGGTTTTTGGCTTTCTGTTTACACGGCTTATTTGAACCGGGGACAATCGGGCATCAAAGGTTTTTATTGATATTTTTCATCAGCGGTTTAATTGCTTCAATAAATATGGCATATAATTCTTCTGAAAAACAAAGGCATACAGATGAAAATTGCATTTGACGCTCATTGCATCGG
>JBAYMZ010000010.1:0-15121 GCA_041663385.1 Candidatus Omnitrophota bacterium | reverse complement strand
TTATTTTTCTTTTTTAAACATCTTTCAATCCTTTTGTCCCATTCTCCACCCCATTCCTGTTTTTTAGCTTGTTCACATAAAGCAACAACCTCATCAAATTGATTTTGTTTCTCTAAAATTATAGCCAATTGTTCATATCCTGTGTGCATTGGTAATTCCTTGTATTCCTTTTTAAAATCAAATATTGATTTAGATGAAAGTTCAATTTGTTTTTTACAAGCTTCAATTGCGATATTTAAAGACTCTTTGTCTATGTCTCTAAAACGATAATAAAATTCTATTTTATTATGATAGAAGAAATGAATATCTAATACTTCTATTTTATTATTAATTAAATCCTCCGCCTTATTCAATAATTTATAACCGATTTCCCTATCTTTAACATTCTTAAACCATCCAGCTAAATTAGATAATAAAGAAACTGCACTACCGCTACTATATTGAATTTCACCTTTTACCAAAACGTCACGCGAACTACCCAGAGGTTGGAATGTTTTTACAATATATTCTCGTTCTTGTTTATTAAATGTTCCAAGCCACCATTCAATTAAATGGTGGAATGCAATTTCACCGCCTATTTTTTCTTGTGATTTAAATATGTTAAACATTAATTTATTTATCTATCATTTTTTTAAGGACGGATATCACGGATTGTTACGGATTTATGCGGATAACCATTAAGTTCTATCCGCGACATCCGTAACCATCCGTTTTTATCCGTTCTTAAAAAAATATCCTTATCGATTTTTCAAACATTATCGGTTACATTCCTGGGAAAGTAATACTTTCCTTCATCATCGTAACATAAAGATAAAATATCGGCGCGGTAAAAATTATACTATCGATAACATCGAGAACGCCTCCCATCCCGGGAAAAATTCTGCCTGAATCTTTTACCTGGCAATCTCTTTTAATAAGTGATTCAAAGAGGTCCCCAAGCTGCGAAATTATCGCAATTATTATAATTAAAAAAAACTTTTCTAAAGAACCGATACTCGTTATAAAAATTGAAAAAATACTGCCCACGATAAGGCTTGTAAAAAATCCGCCAACCGCACCCTCAAGCGATTTGTTCGGGCTTATTCTTGCCAGAAGCGGCGTTCTTCCGTATTTTCTTCCCCAAAGATACGCGCCGATATCGGAAGATTTAGTTATAAGTATCAAAAATCCAAGAAGAAATGCGCCCTCTTCAAGCTGCCTGATTCTAATCAAAAAACTAAAACACCAAGAAATATAAAGAATAGCAAAAACCGTCGTCGACAGAGAAAGTATCGCCTGATGATTTTCTTTCTTAGTAAGTTCAAGCAGAAATAAAGCAAAAAGCCCGATAACCGTAAACAAAAATTGTCCGCCTTCTTTTATTGAAAAATGAAAAAATATGCTTATGGGTATAAATAAGCCTACGGCTATACCGAAAATCTTAAATAGCCTCACTCCTTTTTTTTCAACCATATAAAAAAACTCATAAAGCCCGATTAAAATAAGTAAAGAAGTAACAAATCCACAAAGAGGGTAATATATGGCGGAAAATATGACAACTATTCCAAGAAAACATGAGCTCAAAATTCTTTTAAGCATGTATTTTTCCAAACCTCCTGTTCCTTAAAGAATAAACTTCAATCGCCTTTTCTAATTCTTTTTCATTAAAATCAGGCCAGTAAATTTTAGGAAAATATAATTCCGCATATGCCAAATTCCAAAGCAAAAAATTGCTTATACGTTCTTCGCCAGATGTCCTTATGAGCAATTCCGGATCCGGCATATCGCCTAAAGCTAAATATTTGCTAAAAGCATCTTCATTAATTTCGCCTTCTGCGATTTTACCGTTTTTATAATCACCGGCAATCTTTTTTGCCGCAGCAGCAATATCCCACCTTCCTCCATAGTCTATGGCGATATTAAAAATAAAAGAATCATTGTCGCGGGTTGCCCCTTCAATCTCTTCTATTTTCATAAGCGTATCTTCGCTTAATCTGTCTCTTCTACCAATTATATTAAGCCGTATGTTTTCTTTAATTAATTCACTTTTATAGTTAGTTAAAAAATCCTTAAGGTAAGTGAACAGCTGGCCTATTTCTTCTTTTGGGCGGTTCCAGTTCTCTGTAGAAAAAGCAAAAATAGTCATAATCTTTATTCCTAATTTTTTTGCTGCTTTCACGATTTCTTTTACCCTCTTAGAACCTTCTCGATGCCCAATTGAACGTGGTAAACCCTTTTCTTTCGCCCATCGGCCATTACCATCCATTATGATTGCGATATGTCGAGGTATATTAATTTTTTCCATAAAGCTAACGATAAATTCCAAATCCTAATTTCCAAATCATAAACAAATTCCAATATCCAATAACCAAAGCTTCAAACCTGAAGTTTTGGACATTGGAATTTGTAAATTGTAATTTGTTTGGAAGTTGTTGCTTGGAAATTGGAATTTCATAATTATTTGCGTTTACTGCCCATATAAAAGTTAAGGGGGCTGAAAAGCCCCCTTAAGAAGTAAAACGGTTTTTAGTTCCTCCCTTAATTCTTTACATTTGTATCCGTCTTGATCAATTCATCTTTTAAATTCTCTTCCAATTTATCTTTAAGTTTTCCTAATTTTGTCAGTTCTATCTTTAACTCATCCGTCTTTGCGTTAGCTTTAGACAAATCATCAACAAGGCCTTTATTCTTCTCAGTTAAAACGGAATTTTCTTTCTTAAAATTTTCAAGCTCTGCCTCAATAGCCATTTTTTCTGCCTGGCTTTTTCTTTCAGAACCAGATAACGCGTTTATTCTGACCAAAAGAGAAACTCCGGCAATAACCAAAACCATAATTAAACCTACCAACAAACTCAATATCAGAGGTTTATCTTTCATTTCAATTCCTCCTCTTCTTTAGGCAACTCTTCCTTAACTGCACCGTTTTTTTCAACTTTCTTAACTGTTTTTGGCAAAATAACAATTTCAACTCTTCTATTTAACTGCCTTCCATCTTTGGTATCATTTGATCCAACCGGATGATATTCACCATATCCAATAGCAGACAATCTTGTTGGGCTAACACCCTGGCTTTCAAGATACTCAAGAACACTCAAAGCTCTATGCGATGATAGCTCCCAATTTGATTTCCAACTTGAATGCTTTATGGGCACATTATCGGTATGGCCTTCTATTCCTATACTATTCTCAGGCACATTCTCGATAAGTATCGCCGCAACTTTGCCCAGGCTGGGTAAACTTTCTGATTTAAGACTGGCCTTACCTGAATCAAAAAGCACTTCCGAAACAAAAGTAATAACTAAACCTTTTTCTTCCATGCTTAAACGAACTTGCTTATCTTTTATTTCTTTTTCCAGGCTTTGTTCCAAAAGGCCTTTTGTCTGTCTTAATTCTTCTAATTCCTTTTCAAGGCTTTGTATGCGTTCGGCATCAGAACGACGGCCGGACTGAAACACTACGGTACATCCATTAATAAAAACAAACGATAATAATAATACACTCAACAAAACTTTTCTCGACATGTGCCCCTCCTTCTATGTAATTATCCGCCAATAAGAATCGGGAAATAATTAGATTTAAATTATCACAATTGGTTCTTAAAGTCAAGGAATATAAAGCCCTTCAACGTTTTACTTTGCGTTTGCTTAAGTTAGATTCTGACTCAGACGGTGCTTCGTCAGAATCCGTTGTTTTTCTTCTAATATTTCCGAAAAATCATCTCCATTTCTGGTTTGATGATTTTTCGGATAAGGTAAAACAACGGAGGCGGAAGGATTCGAACCCTCGAGAGCCACAAGGACTCTGCCGGTTTTCAAGACCGGTGCATTCAACCACTCTGCCACGCCTCCGATAAAAAAACAATTATATAGCGTTATGCCTTATTTTTTGTCGGCACTGAAGAAATCATTCCGAAGTGCCTTTTCTGAAAAACTATTTTGTTTTATTCCTTTTTCCCTTAAAAAAACTTTTCAGCAAATACCTGCTTTCTTCTTCCAGTATTCCTTTTCTTACTTTAATCTTATGATTAAAACCCAGAGTATTTATATTAATTTTTGAACCAAAAGCTCCGGTTTTAGAGTCAGAAGCTCCGAACACCACCTGTTCTATGCGCGAAAGAATAAGTGCTCCGGCACACATGGCACACGGCTCCACAGTAACATAAAGCGTGCAGCCTTTAAGCCATTTCGATTGAAGAGCGGCTGCGCCTTGAGTAATCGCAAGAATTTCAGCATGTGCTGTTGGATCTTTTAAACATTCAACCTGGTTATGCGCTTTCGCGACAATTTTACCCTTATAAACAATTACAGCTCCGACAGGAACCTCGTCTTCGCGAAATGCGCGCTGGGCCTCAACAAGAGCCTTTTGCATATAAAGATTGTGCTCTGTAAACATGCGCTTATTATAGTTTTATTTTATTAATAACCTTGAGGAATATTTTTGTTATTCGGGGATCAAAATGTTCGCCGGTCTCTTTTTTGATAATTTCGATAGCTTTATCTTTATTGAAAGCCCTTCGGTAGGGCCGGTCTGACACAAGCGCCTGATAAACATCGGCTACCGCTACAATCCTTGCGCTAAGAGGAATCTCATCCCCCTTTAAACCCAAAGGATAACCTTTACCATCAAAGCGTTCATGATGATATAAAATAGCAGGAATCGCACCCCTTAAAGCATGAATCTCTCTTAAGATTTCAGCTGCAGTCCAGGGATGAGTTTTAATAATTTCCTTCTCCTTTTCCGCAAGCGGGCCATTTTTCGAAAGAATGCTCTCGTCTATGCCAACCTTGCCCAAATCGTGCAATACCGCCGCATGCTTTATATTCTCTATCTCCGAAAGCGGCAAACCCAATTCCTGCGCGATTTTTTCTGCGATTAAAGAAGTATATTCAACGTGCCTGCCAGTATAATAATCTTTAGCTTCAATGGCTCTTGCAAAGCCATATATCATCTCAAGAAGATCACGCGTAAGAAGAGCGTTTAATTTTTCTATTTTTGTTTTAAACGCGTCCACCCCGGCCGTTTTTCTCTCCTTTACATGTTGAATATGCTCCGGCCTTGAATAAAGAACAACACTGTTTCCCCCTTTTTTCTTCGCGATATTCAGGCATTCGTTAAAAGCGTTAATGACATCTTTCGTGTTGTAAACATTGTCGCCGGGAAAAGAAACCACGCCCATACTTACCTTAATATTTAAAGTAAATTTTTTATATTTAAATTTATGCAAAGCAATTTTATCTTTTATCCTTTTTGCAACCTGGTACGCGTTATCTCTGGATAGATACGGCAATATAATAAAAAATTCATCTTCCCTCCAGCGCGTTAGAATATCCTCATTTCGTAAATCTTCATTAAGGATACCAACCATTTCCTTTATAACAGAGTCGGCAATATTGCTATTATAAAGCTCATTTATCTGCCGGAAATAATCAATATCAATAACAATAAAAGAAATATTATGAAGGTGCCTGCGGGCGCGGCTCAATTCCTGGCGGGCGCGGTGCAGAAAATAGCGCCAATTATAGCAGCCCGTAGGAGAATCGATGAGAATGATTTCTTTTATTTTCTTGTCTTTATTTAAAAGTTCTCTTTCCAGATTGCTTACACGTTCTTTATGCTCTAAAAAATTTTCCGCTCTTTTTAATTTAAAACTAATTTCGCTGTCGCTTTCGCCGCTGGATAAATAATCAAAAAAACCTTTTACCCGCGATTTAGCAACATTATCTTTTTCTTCTTTACCAAAATACACCAGGCACACCTTGTCGGAAAATTGCGAAATACGCGGTTTTATTTTTTTTGCATGAGAACTGTCGAAAATAACCACAGCAAAACCCTTCTTCTGAAGTTCTTTAATGCTGGATATTTTTTTAAAAGCAAGGGAGAGTTTTATCCAATATTTCGAAGATTTATCGGCACAATAAATAATTTGCTTCATATTTAGTGATTGTATCATACTTGTTTTGGTTTTACAAGACGAAAGGGTAACTGGCTATTACACAAAGGGTTGCGGAAGAAGCAAAATTAACATTACATGCTGAAGTTGTGATAGATTTAGAATAATTAATGAAGACTAATCAAGATTCTGACTCGGGCGGTGCCTCGTCAGAATCCATTGTTTTTTTTCTGAATGTTGCGGAAAATCATCTCCATTTCTGGTTTGATGATTTTTAGATTTCAGATTAGATTCTGACTCGGCGGAGCCTCGTCAGAATCCGTTGTTTTTCTTCTAGATATTCCGAAAAATCATCTCCATTTCTGGTTTGATGATTTTTTGATTTCAGATTAGATTCTGACTCGGCGGAGCCTCGTCAGAATTCGTTGTTTTTCTTCTAGATATTCCGAAAAATCATCTCCATTTCTGGTTTGATGATTTTTCGGATAAGGTAGAACAACGGAGAGGCAGAGATTTGAACTCTGGGACCCTTGCGGGTCACACGCTTTCCAAGCGTGCGCACTAAACCGGGCTATGCGACCTCTCCGATAAAAAAGCAATTACTTAGGGTTATTCGATGAACAAGCCTTTTATTTAGGGTTATTCCTTGTTGCTCATCAACACTCAAGGGCATATGCCCGGAGTGCCTACTTACTTTTCAACGGCACTGAGAAAAACTTTCCGAAGTGCCTTAAAAATATTTTTTTCTTTCACAGCACACGCGCCTGGGGTGAGTTGAACACCCAACCCTCTGGTCCGAAGCCAGATGCTCTATCCAATTGCGCTACAGGCGCTTAACCTTCTATTTAAAATATTTACGCCATTGGCTGGATTTAAAGATTTTTATTTGTCTATTTTATCGGGTTTATTGTCTACAAATCAAGTAACCTTCTCGCGTCATTTTTACCCATTGCTTTTTTAAAGTCTTCAAAATCAATAAAAACAGCATAAGGCGTTTCTGCTTTCAACCTATGCACATACCCTCCATCAACTTTTTTTCTAAACCCGATATATTTAAAATTTGTTCCACAACCGGAACAAACGCGCACTTTTGGATCTATGCCAATTTTATGACAAAAATAGCAATCAGCAGATAATTCCCCTATCACAAGCAGGCTTTTTTCTATCTCCTGCAAATTAAATTCTTCCCAAGCTCTTAAAAAACCTCTTGTCATACTATTTACCTTTTATGCAACTTCTCACTGTGATTTTTCCTGCGTACATAGCCCTTAGATTTTATCTAATTACCCCGCCTCACAGGGAATGCTGTAAAATTTTCTGCGCCACTTGCGGCTTACCTCGGGGTTTCATTACCCCACACCCAGCCTATATAAAAAACTTTTAAAGAGGCTGGGTGTGGGGTAATTCGCGCTATTATTTTTCTGTGTGTATCCACACAGAAAAATAATGCGCTCATTAAACAATAAATTTATCGGAAATATTGCTAATAAACGGGATACGTTTAGCCCTGCCAGTAAGAGAGTAATAGATACCGTAGAGAGAAAGAAAAAGGGTCAGCATCAAACCTAGAACATTAAAAAATATTCCGATAATAGGAATAAGAGCAAATATCCATACCCCGATTTCGACTATAAATAAGGCTATTCCTTGTCTGGCATGAAAATGAGCAAAACGATTATCTTTTTTCCAAATGAAAGTTAGAATCCATAAAAAAAAGACATAAGACAAAGCGGCAAACGGCGCGCCATCCCGTATCTGGTCTTCTGTAAGCTTTAAATCTTCCATGCTAGCTCCTTTATTGCGAAGTAGTTCTAAAATGCTTCCGCGATTAGTACATTATACTTAATTTTTGTTAAAAGTAAACTAACAGGATTGGATGTGTTAAAAAAAACATAAATCCCACCGCGTAGGTGGAACTTGGTTATGTGATAGACACTTGGTTTGAAGGCTCATTACCCCCGCCTCACAGAAGATGCTGAAAAATTCTCTTTGATAATTTTTCAGCGTTCGGCGGGGCAAAGTCCCAAAACACTCTCAAAAAATATCGTAGAGATTTTTTGAGTATATAGGTGTTTTGGGGTTAATTCGCGCTAACATTTTTTCTGCACCACTTGCGGTTTGAAAAAATGCTGTGCTCATTAATAAGAAACCCCCGTTCCGGTTACCCGAAACGGGGGTTAGATTAACTTAAATTAAACTCTTAGAAATTAAGATTCAATCCGCCTCTTACTGAATAGGCAAGATCATCATTTGCTTCGGTGAAGAAATCTCCGGGTATAAACCATCCGCCGGAAACCTTCAACTGAACATCTTCTGTGTAATCATACAATGCATACGCATCAACTTCACTACCCAAATATGATTCTAAACCATCGATTGCATAGGTATTTTGAGAATACCAGCCCATCGCAGGTGAATATGTTGAGTAAGAAGTTAATTTGTTAGCTAACTTTAAGAAAGTATAAGATGCGCCTACAGTGATATCTTCTCTTGGCATCATTGAACCGCTAGCCCTTACTGCCTGAACGTTAGAGTTCGGGAACAACAAGTTTGCGACTTCGCCTAAACTCTGGTCTTCAAACATCGGATCCCAGCCACCCCAGGAATCATTATTGTTCAAATCGCCGATGTTACTTGATTTGTTACCGCTTAAATAAACATAGTTTAAGCCAAGTTTCGGATTATACTTGGTCATAAATCTGTATTCCGCCATTGCTTCAATCGCAAACGCACTTAAATGCCTTGCTGGGTTGTCAGGATAAGAATAAAGATTAACATCACCAAACTGATAAGCGCCTTCAAAACCCAAGGTCATCTTTTCAATTGGGTTAAACTGCAATCTTCCACCCACTGCATTGACAATATTCTGATTTTCTGGAACCTGAGTGTTAACCTTTGAATAAAGATCTCCATAGCGGTTATTCTGCGTACCAAAATAATAGAGTTCGCTTACGCCGTCAAAAGAACCCCACTGGTAGTTAGCATTAATGCCCCAAAGATCTGTGTTGTCTTTTATGTACGTATTGTTAGCATTTACCTTAGAATAGATACCATCAATTGTCCAAGGCGCGAAATCAAGAATAATTCTTGCCGCGTCAAAAGATTTCTTCAGAGATAAATCGCCAAAAATTTCTTCGTTGCTGTTTTCCGCAGTCATCATGTTTGTATCAGGATCGCCAACAATTAAGCCGCTGCCATAACGAAGGTTCTGACGTCCGGCAATAACTGTTAAAGGCTGATACAAAAATTCTTTTAACTGGATATAAGCAAGATCTATTCCTATATCATCTTGCGTATACTCATAACCATCCACTGGAGTGCTATAATCATAGTTGCTTCCCCATGTTCTTTCATTGATTAAACGGATAGTTCCGGAAACGTTTTCCGTTAAATCAGCATCGAATCTCAATCTTACCTGGGAAAGTAGATAACTCTCTGCGTCCATTGGAATGCCAGAGCCTGTTCCACCTAAGGAAAAATCTCTTGCTACGGCTTCCAAGTTAATGTCGCCACTAACTTTAATGTTTTCTACAGCAGCGAATGCCATGCCTGAAAGGGCCATGAACAAAACTGCTGAAAGAATTAATAATTTCTTACTCATTAGTTTCCTCCTTTCAAAATCCTTTTTAGTATAAACTTAAAACTATTATATATACACACAAGGTTAGCCACCTCTAAATTCGAGGTTGCCTTGTTATTACCAATCTATAGTTATATCATCCACGGTTTTGACAATCTTGGCGATTATTTTATTCCTCACCTCCTTTTTTGCCAGTTTAAGATCGTCTGCAGATGGTATAACCGAAATATAAAAACTATTTTTCAAAGAACCTTTCAGCCCTTTAAGGCTTTCAGGATGAGCCCTTTTACCGAAAAACTTAGGGTCTCAGTTACTCTATTTTTAGCAAATAACCTCAATCTTGTCAAGGCTTTTCTTAAAAAAATTGAAAAAAGCTAATAGATATAATGGTTTTTAGACTTTTTAGAAAAATTTTACTATCCCTTTCCCTATGTTTATATAGACTTATTGATTTTAAGCAAAGTAAACATCAATGCGTTCAACTTTTGTTTCCCTTATGAGATTGGCAAGCGGCGACGTTAAAATGCTTCCGCTGACCATATGTTCTTTGCCTTGAGCCATAACCTTTATTTTTTCTACACGTAAAGATTTGTCAAAAGTATCTTTTCTTGCCGGATTATGATAAACCACAAGCACTTTAGAAAAGAGTTTAAACGCAAAAGAATTTTCATCAAGAAGAACTTCGCCTTTTTCGGTACTAACCTTGCTCTCGCTTTTAGTAAAAAAATCGCCTTTTAATATCGGGGAAAACTTCAGGCAAAGCTCATTTCTGTCATTTACAAAAAAAGGCTTTTTGCCAAGGCACATAACAAGCAGGATATTAAGGAGCTCAACAGTTGCTCCGGATAGTCTTGCCACAAAACCTTTACCCCATAAACTTCTATCAGGAAAAGCACTGCTGACTATAAAAGAAGAGTTCTCAAGAATGTTTCTTCCGTACTGCTCGGCATCAAAGAAACAAACCGCGCAATTTTTAAAATCGCTAAAAAACTCATCATAAAAACCGTTTTTTAAAACCTCCAAAAGATATTTGTATTCCATGTGCAGCCAGATTGATTCATTCTCCAGCCAGCCAGGAACAAAGATGCGGCTTCTGCCAATTTCAAGCGGTTCATTTTTAAGCGAACCATTAAGGCGGTAATTTTTTAGCTTCTCATCAAACAGACAGGATGCTTTTACTGATTTGTAAATACTTAAATCATTTTCTGTCCGAAGAGCGTGCACGGGGCCTTCAAGGAAATATGGAAGCGCCCTTTTTATAAATTTAAGAGGAATTATCTGTTTATTTTTTAAGCAATATTTTTTCAATTCATAAGTGAAATAAGTCGAGTACATTCCGTTTGCATCTTTCGCCTTCGTAATTCCAATATCCAGCTTAGCAATAAGGCTACCCAAAAACTTTTCTAAAGATACTGCCGTGATTTTCTTCGTCTTACCGCTGACAGCTTTAAAGGTTACTTTTCTAAAATTTTCTTTTATGAGATTAGCCCTATTCCACCAGCTAAAATCCCTATCCTTGTCGCCGCTTGATAAATACCCCTTAAGCAGCTTTTCTATTTTAGAGTAGAATACGGAAACCTCACAAGATACAGTAATCTCTTTCACCTTAAGGCTACTAAGGGCTTCCTTTATCATCAGGCAGGCGCGTTTTATTTCAAGTGTTTCGCAAAGTGATGAGCCAAATAGGGCCGGAAGGCCGTTTAGGGAATCACACCAACCCGGTTTATCAGCCTCCATCTCAACGCCGATACCATCGGGATCAAGGCTTGCTGCCTTATTTAGAACAAGCGACAAAATTTTCTCAAATAAGTTGGTGCAATAAATATTGCCTTTTTTGTCACGAAGGAAATTGGCGAATTTTCCCCTATCTTCTATAACAGATTTCTTAGAAGCAACTTCTTCAACCGAATGCCATTGATAAACTTTTTTATCCTTTAAATGTAGCCGCCCTGTTCTTGCTTTGACCCTGAATTCATCATCCCAAAAACAATATTCTTTGTTTAAAAACAAATCTTTTATTTTATCCGGGTAAATATTTAAGAAATTTTCGATAAGATCAAGATTGTATCTCCAGTGGTCTATCCAATACCCTTCTCCATGAGAAGCAAAAGGCTCCCTGGATGCCTTTTTGACAATAACACTTGCCAAGAGCTGCCTCTTCTCAACGTTAATCCCTTTTTCTTTAAGAAGTTTGAAAAAATCGCCAAGATGAAAACCACAAACCATCAATGAGACAACCTTATCATCATTTGTTACGCCAAACTGCTTAAGAATCAACATCGCCTCTTTCCTTGAAAAGAAAAGTTTTTCGCCTTTCACAACCAGAGGATTGTAACCATCAATTTTTAAAAGGTTTAAAAAATAAATTACATTATTCCTATTGATGTGCGGATTAAAAAACAAATCTATCCTGCGATTCTGATTTATGTCCCTATAGTTTGCTTCTCCTTCGCTAAAGGGGGATGGCAAGAGTTTGAATTTATTATAGTCTCTTTCCAAGTCGCCATGCTTGCGGGAATAAATATAATAAACATTATATTCATCCTTTGAAATTGTATTAAAATTATAAGGTAAGCCCCCCCTTAAAACATTGTCAAGGTACGAGCACCCTACATAATGATCGAGTTCCTTATAGGCTGAAACGCACAAAGCATTACTTTTTATATCTTCAATTATTCTCTCATTTTCATTTTCTTTTGCTTTGATGAAAGCGCTGTTTACATTCTTTGAAAAACTTTCAACTAATTCCGCTTTAAAGGAGGCACCAAAGATGCTATAAAAATCCTTTGTCTCGCCGGGTGAGAGGCGCCATTTAAAATAACTGAAAGCGCAGGGAGTTTTGCCGCAAGTTATCTGGTTAAGCGGGGTGTTAAATTCTTTTTTAAAAAAAGCAACAGGCTTGGAATAAGATGTGTCATAAGAGAATATCGCTGCTGGGTCAACAATAAGATAAGGAGAAACTTTTTTTGCGTTATCTTCGTAAAATGCGTAATTAAAATTAGCCCCTTCAACAATTTTAGTCTGGCTTGAATCTTTCGGGTCAACAATCAATCTAAAAAGCGAAAGATTATCTTTTATCGATACGCGCATCCACGCTTCAAGCGTGCGCGCTAAATCCTTAAGAAGAATATTGCTTAAACCGAAAGGCACTATTTTGGAAAGGCCGTCAAGCACTTGGAGATTTAACTCTTTATTTGAAATATTTTTTATCGAAAGAATTCTCGCCAAAGCGCCAACCGGGGTATTGGGAAGAGTAAAATATTTAATATTAAACTGTAAGCCAAGCTCATGGTTAACTTTCTTTATCTCGAAAGAATGGCTTTTTACAACCATCTCTTCTTCGCGTTCATAACTGGACACGACACAAAAAGGCTCATAATTAATTTCATTGTTAATTTTTAAAAATGTCCGGAAACCGACAAGGGGCGTGTAGGAATACGCGTTATTCGCCGGAAAAAATTCCGTAATTGAATGGTCTTTATCTTTTATGCCGAAACTTGCAATCCCTTGAGCGCGGTTTACATAGAAAACCCACATCGGGATTCCCCATTCGCCGGCGACTCCAGGCAAGAAATTAGAGAACGGGTATTTGGTATTATAGTTTTTTATAATAAAGTTGCCATCATTTTGCAATAAATAATCTTTATCCATGTTTCCTCCTAAAACAGGGTTCAGGGTGCAGGGATCAGGGGTCAGAATGCACCGCATGCAGAACCGAAAGATTCTTAATTATACAGGCTTAAAATTTCTTTTAAAGAACTAATTACTTTTTTATTTTTATATTTTCTTACAGCGCGCAGATGGCTTGAGCCACCCTCAATGAACACAACATCCATCTTCGCCCTCTTTGCTGTTTCAAGGTCTATATCCATGTCGCCCACAAAAACAGCATCACTTTTCCTTACCTTAAATTTCTTTAAAATAACGTTCAATATTTTAGGGTTAGGCTTATTACTTTTAATTTCATCAGCGCAGAGCACAAAATCAAAATATCTTTTTATGCCGAGAGATTTTAAAATTAAATTAGTATAGAAGCTTGGCCGGTTTGAAGCTATCGCAATTATTTTATGCTTACGCTTCAGGCCTCGCAATAGCTCTTTAGCGTAAGGCCTGAGTTTTGAATGCGACTTTAGCGCTTTTTTATGATGCGCGCGATAAATCAATAAAGCTTTACTTATGGCACTTTCCGGAAAAAAAGTTTCCATAAACGCCTTATCGCCCCTGCCAACCTTGCGCTTAGCCTCTTCAAAGGTTACTCTTCTAAGGCCAAGATTTTGCAAAGTAAAATTTAAGCTTTTCTCTATAGCCCGATAGGCGTCAGCCAGCGTTCCGTCTAAATCAAAGATAAAAAGTTTCTTATTGCTCATTTGGATTAAGCAGCCCGCCTGAGATGATAAATTTCATGCCTTCCTCTATACTGATATCAAGAAAATGCAGCTCCTCCTGTGCCACAGCCATCGTAAAACCGGTAAGCGGCGATGGCGTAGTAGGAATAAAAACATTATAAAGTTTTTTGCCGGCTTTTTCATTAAAAAGCGGCATGCTTTCCTTAGTAATAAAACCTAAAGAAAATATACCTTTTCTTGGGTACTCCAAAAGCACAACACTTTTAAAAGCTTTCTTTGGCGGATAAAATACGAATTCAACGATAGTTTTAATCGGAAAATATATCTTATTGACCAACGGCATCCTCAAAAACGCATGCTCAACCCATTTAAAAAATCGATGCCGGGAAATATGGATTAACGTTCCGGTTAAAAAGATTATCAGAAGAAAAATAATAATTCCCAAACCGGGAATTGAATAGCCAATTGTCGCTTGCAGGAATTTATTGATTACCCTTCCGAGGATATTGTCAGCAAAATAAAAAAGGGCGACAATAACATATATGGTAATTACCAGCGGAATAATTGCGGCCAAACCTGTAACGAATATACGTTTTATCATTTCTAACTTTTTGAGGCGAGCTTTCTATCTTTAGGATTTAGCCATCGGATCAAATCCTCGCGCAGCCCTTAACTTAATGGCCGAGGCTAAACCGATTTTAAAGATTTCTCCAAATATAAAAGGGAAAGCACCGGCGATAAACGCGCCGGACAGGGTGAATTTATATGCAATCATAAGCCATGCTATTCCGGAAGAATATAAACAAAGAGCGGCCAGAGAGAAAAAACACAAATTTGTAAAATATGTGTTTTTTCGCGGAGCGAAAAATGGGAATATTCCGGCCACAAAAATAAAGCCAAAAAGATAACCCGCGGTTGGCCCTGAAAAATAAAGCAGCCCTGAACCGGCATTGGTAAATACCGGTAAACCCGCTATGCCCAGCAATAAATAAATACCCTGCGCGTAAACGGCTTTACGTTTAAGAAAAACCAAAGACAGGTACAAGACAAATGTTTGCAGTGTCAAAGGCACGGGCGTAAAGATAAGCGGAATCCGCACAAAAGAAGACAGCGCCATCAAAACACTAAAAGAGAATACAAGGCTCGTGTCGCGTACCATTATATTTTTAGCAGGTAAAGAAATAGCCCTCATGATAACCTCCTATGGTTATTAATACTTTGTCCTTTAAAATACAGTATTTTAAAGCATATATCCTGAAAAGGCAAGTTAAAATTAATGAGCACATCATTTTTCCAAGCCAGTAGTGGCGAAGGAAAAATGATAGT
>JBAYMZ010000009.1:0-15181 GCA_041663385.1 Candidatus Omnitrophota bacterium | reverse complement strand
ATAACGATACCGCATCGCTGCAATTTTTTGCAAGCCAGCGCTGATTGAGAAGTAATTTCTCTTGGATGATTAAACTGGGTATTAATCCAAAGATTTTCGTATTTTTCCAAAACCTTGCAAAGATTTTCATCTATTCTTTGAGGAAATACAACAGGCGCGCGCGTACCGATACGCACTACTTCAATATTTTTTATACTTTTAAGGCTGGAAAGAATATAGTCTATTTTTTCCGTAGGTAGGGTTAAAGGGTCTCCTCCGGAAACAATCACCTCTCTTATTTCTTTATTTTCTTTTACATAGGTTAAAGCTAAATCAATATCTTTAAGGGTTGGCTCGGGGATTCTGCTTCGCCACAATCTCTTTCGCGTACAGTGACGGCAATACATAAAGCATCTTCCCGTTACGATAAGCAGGGCCCTATCGGGATAACGATGGACGAGACAAGGCGCGGGGGAATTTTTTTCTTCGCCAAGCGGATCTATCTTTTCATGCACCTCCCTTTCTATCTCTTCAATAGAAGGAATGCATTGCTTACGTATTGGATCATGAGGGTTAGTTAAATTTTTCACTAAAGAAAGATAATAAAGCGGTATCCTCATGTGAAAAGTTTTTATAACTTGTTTTAGTATGGGTTTTTCTGCTTCGGAGATAGGAATAAATCTGGAAAGATCTTCGGTGTTTTTGAGGGAATTTGTATACGCAATATGCCAGCTACTTTGATCTAAAGTACCAGCCGCACACCCTTCAGGTTCCTCGTCTAACGAATCAACTCGTTCACCTCGTTCCTCTCGTTCATAATTATCGCTAAGTGAAGTAGCTGTGTCAAAGTTCTTACATTTGTTAACTCTCAAACGCCTCCTTTTAATGAGCACAGGATTTTTGCGAGCCGTTAGTGGCGAAGGAAAAATCCTAGTACGAATTTAAAAAATGAGCCCTCTCATACAAATCTGAGAGGGCTCATTTTATAATCATCCTAAAATATTTATTCCCCTTGGGGTATATCTTCGATTGTATCCTTAAGAGATTCTTCGGGAACCGCTGTTGGCCCCTCTTCTTCAAAAATATAATTATAGCTTTTTGCCTTTAAACCTTGCTCAGTTTTTTCTACTGTGATTTCCACATTGTCGCTAACCTCAAGATAAGAATCTTCCAAAAATTCTTTCGTGGTAATAACTTTTGTATCGTTAACAACTACATAACTTCCATCAGGGGCTATTTCCTTTATAAGGCCCTTAATAACCTCTTCTTGAGGAACATTCTGGGGCACGGCTTGCACTGGAGATTCACTCTTTGGCTGTTCGCTGGAAACTACTGGTTGTTCGGTTGTTTTTTTATCCTGGGCAAAACTTGACACCGAAAAAACAAATATTGAAAGAAAAAATACCGGTAAAAATTTTCTTAACATTTAATCCTCCTTTTTAAAAACCTTCCTCTCCGTCCCCGCCTGCTTCATCAAAATTTTCTTCATCTTCGGTATCTGTAACTATTTCAAGTTGAGGAGGGTCAAGCTTTACAATTTTTAATTCTGCGTCGCAACTTACACAAAAAGTAATATCTCCCACCCCAAGATAATCTTCCAACTCAAATTCATCCTGGCATTCCGGGCATTTAGCTATTTTAGCCTTTGCCATCATAACCTCCTTCAGTGGATCGCGAGATCCGTCAAAATAAACTTACTTAATTTTACCTTCTTTTTTCAATTCTTTTTCCGCCTGCAACCAATCAATCATAGCGCTATTGGCAGGTTTCGATTTATTCAGCCAAATGAAATATGCCCGTTCGCATATCTTAGCGATGCTATCTTTAGAATATTTTTGCGCCGAATCTTTTTTCGTATCTATTTTTTTTGCCATCTTCTTCTCCTTTTTGATACAAAAATTTAATGCCTTATTAAATAAAATATACTAAAAAATTTCCTTTGTCAAGTTGTATTCAGGGTTCAGGGTACAGGGAACAGGGTTCAAGGTACAGAAAAATAGATTAATGTATTTTTTACATCTGTTTTTTGTCATCTGTCCTCTGGCCCCTGTACCCTGGACTTCGGTGTTGTATTAAATGCAAGATATTTGCCAAACATAAGCCTGGTTTGCGCATCAAGGGACGGAGTCGAACCAAGCAAGGCCGAAATAAAAGGCGTTAAGAGCCATTGGAACAAAAAGGAAAAATATATCAGCCTTGATACGTTCTTGGGCCGCGGCGGGGTAAATTCCCAGCTTATAATAATACAAAGCATCAATATAAATGTCAGGGAATGAAAAACTACGCCATTTATATAGGAAAGATTAAAAAGTGCTAAAGAATTTTTTAAAATCACTTTTCCTGAAAATAAGACAAGCGGCGTTATAAAACTTATAATTATCGCCCAGGTAGCCCAGCTTATGTGGCCGTCTAAAATCTGATACAGTTTACGTATTTTTAAAAATAAAGGGATATTCTTATTGTTTAAAAAATGCTGGCTCACAAAAATAAAATTTTCTACGCCCCAGGCCCATCTTCGTTTTTGCTTATATTGAACGGCTATCGTATCAAGCCAATTCTTCCCAACAGCTATATCCATATAAACAGGAATATCCAGAGGAAAAGTTGTGTAATCACCGTTATATTTTAAAAAGCATTTCCAGAATATCAACGAATCATCAGATATTAAATCAACCGGCCAGTAATCTACCCTAACCAGGGTATCAAAACTCATGCTGTGCGAAGAAAAAGTTATAAATTTTTCATATCTCATGCCTTCAATTAACTGCCAAAAGGTTGATCCCACCTCAATTACTCGCGCGAATGCCGGAGCAGAATAAATATTATTGCTATAAACCGGCAAAGGCTGAAAACTCATTTGATACCTTTTTTGATTGTTTAAAAAATTATAAGTAAGGCAGGAAAAATAATTTTTATCCGGACAGGTATCCGCGTCAAAACAGGATATGATTATATTTTTTAAATCGTAACCTTTCTCTTCCAGGTATACTTTTACTTTTTTTGCAGAATACGTAGCGTTAGCCCCTTTGACCGGTATTTCCCCTTCTATATCTTTAGGATGAATAGTCGCTATAACGTCAAGAAAATATTCTCTATACTGATTTTTTAAAATCTCAAGCCTGGAATGCGTATCCGGAGCCCTTTCCTCTCCAGCCAAAACTACTACTATTTTATCTTTAGGATAATTGGTTTCCTTTAAAAAATCGAGGCTTGAAGCTATAAGCTCTTTTGATTCTTTGTAGGTAGTATAAAGGACTACATGGATTATATTTTCAAATTTTAAATCAGATTTCACTTCTTTAGACATGGAAAGCCAATCGTAATTTTTTTTAGAGCGCCTCCTCTGGTTCGTCATCAGTAAAAGTAAACTCGAGTAAAGCAGCCGGCACACCCAATATATAAGGTAAACAATTATCACAACTATGGCGGCCAGCGGCTTAACAATAAAAAGCAGGATAAGAAAAATAATGATAGACCAGCTTAAAAATCCCGGAATAATTTCTAAAATACGTTTAACTTTATTTTCGCTCATTAAGAATCCTCTCATTTATGAGCGGCATTATTTCTGCCCTGAAAAGCGAAAAGCCAGCTGCCCCTTTGACTTTGTCTTGTATATAAATAGTTTCTGACCGTGAATCATAAAAAATTTTCGAACGCACACTTTTTAATTCATAGACAGGAAAAGAAACCTTAAGATTATCCGCGTCAAGAGCGATAACTTTAAGGCCATCATGAATGATAATGTATTTTCCCCTGAAACCTAAAAAAACATCTTTTATATCATCCTCTGCCTTGTAAAGCATTACTGCGTCAGGATATTTTCCATCTTTGTCTTTTCCTTGAGAAGCATCAAGCACCCAAAGATTGCTTTTATTCCAGAATAGAAATCTGCCGCTGCTTTCTTTTAGATTTTCTATAGAATTCGCAGTACTTTCTTCAAAAATCTGAGCGGATACTTTTTTTGCGCCTTTAAAATCACCATCAAGAAAATAAATACCTTTGTCGGTAAAAACAATTATAGTTTCTCCAAATAAATGTTTTGTTACAAAAAATTTATAAATATGTAAATCAATATCAAGCTTTGTTATATCTACCATTCTTGGAACAATGAAAATATCTATATCCTGTATCTGTGAAGGCTTAACTTCAACCTTCATTTCGTATGGATAAAAGCCTTCCCTTTCAAGCACAATTGTATATTCTTTAGGTAAAAGCTCTCTTAAAGTGCAGGGAGTGATTTCTTTAATTTTCATTCCATCCAAATAGACATTTATGCCCTTGGGAAATGTTTTAATAGATATTGCCCCTGTCTTTAAAAATTTCTTTGAACCGGTATCAAATTTATATCCCAAGGAATAATAAAGGATAACCGGGGTTAAGGTGAAAAAAAGCGCCATGAAGAACCAAAAAAATACTTTTCTAAGAATCAAATAAATGTTGTCATGCATATTTTAATACTATAGAAGTTAAATTGGGTTTGTCAATAATATGGGGACGGCTGTCAGAAATCAGAAAATAGAAAAGTGAAGATAGAAAGGTGATGTTTTTATTTTTTCTTTCGCCCTTCTATCTTCCATCCTCTATCTTCATAGCCTTTACATTATGTCTCTAAGTTACGATTTTTTTATTCCTCCTGCTCAGGATTATCTTCTTGTTCACAATTTTCTTTTGATAATTTTCCGCCAGTCTCAATAATAAAAGTATACATGCCTTCGGCGCAATAAACCGGGATAGCCATAATTTTATACCCGGAAGCCCTTAACTCTTCCTTAAAAAAGTATCCGTGAGTTTCTCGATTGTTAAGCGGTGGCATAGCGATTAAGCTTGCTTCACTTTCCGGATATGTATTATTATTTTGTGTCGCGTAAAATTCAAGCGCATTTGACATAGACTGCAAGGTTATCTTTACTGCCTGCTCATTCGCAACCATTCTTGCTTTCAGGAGACCTGGTATTGCTATTGCCGCAAGCATCGCGATAATAAATATCATCACCCAAGATAAAAATACCCCGACAATCATGGCAATAAGGCACCCTGTTTTCTTCTTAAAAACTATTTTTCCATCATTGATTTTTTTTGCCGTAAAATAAGCGTCAAAAATACCGATAATCCAGGGAAAAATAAACCAAGAAGTCAAAAATATCAGCAAGCCCTTCCAAACCTGGCCGTTATAAACCTGGCCTAAGCCGGCGATTATAACACTTAAACCCGCGGCAAGCGCGGCGGAATGTTCTTGTTTTTTTGTTCCTCCCATTTTTAAAGAAAAACAATCCTTACAATAGGATTCACCTTTTAATTCCACAACGCAGTCAGGGCATATGCTCTTAGCACAAAAATTGCATTTTCCTTTTGCTTCTTTTTCGGAATGATTTGCGCAATTCATTCTTCCTCCTTATGATTAGCGGATAGCGTTTAGGTTTTGCTATCTGCTATTATGAATACTTAAAAAGATCGTAACGGCTATTAAGCTTTCCGAAAAATTTGATACTAAATGTCCTGAAAAAAACAGCAAAGGGCAATGATAAGCATAAAAAGCAATACCAGAAAAATAATAAAATAGGTATAGCGATTATTACACAAATCAAGATAAATACCGGCTGATACGCAAGAGGCATGGTTTTATAAAAAAATGCCGACAATGAAACAACCATGATTGCCGGAAAAACAATTGCTACCGTTGCAATAAAATAAATTATCCAATAAATTATCCCGGCACAAATGGAAAGCCCTATTTTTATTAAACAATAAACGCATATATTAGCTTTGTTATTTTTGATAATACCTAAAGCAACAGAAAAAGCTTTAAGAACATTAATTTTCTCTTTAAACATAACCAGAATCACAAAATCATTTATTACAAAATATACAATTCCGGCCAGCAGAAGGAGAAGTAAAAAAAACAAAAAATACGGAACGCACGGTAAAAATACTTTCATAAACATGCCAGTAGCAATAATATCTTCAAACGCCGCATGGCCCATAACAGCAATAATGGCCTTGGCAAAATAATACAACAAGATAATTGTTATTAGCATACACAAGAAAAAAAACACAGCGTTAAATGAAAATAACGAATTACCTATTTTTTTATTCTGCGTAAAGGGCAGCTTAATTGAAGCATCATTCGCGCAAACATCCTGAAGGAAAATAAAAGTAAACCTTGAATCGAGCCATATAAAAATCATAAGAACAATAATAACCAGAGCAATGCCGCCGATAATAAAAAAAATTCCCGGGGCCGAAGTAAGTTGCGCAAAAAAAAGATTTAATTCATTTTTGATATCTGAAAATGATTTTGTTCCGGCAGGCACTGAGGCTTTCTCTTTGGATTCTATCTTTGCGTCTTTCTCGGCTGACTGGTTATGATATGCTTTATCAACGGGTAAATCCATTCTAAAATTATTGCCGCCGGAAATTGCGCCGGCAAGAATGGCGATAAAAGCCAAGATTACCCATTTTTTAATATTAAATGGCCTGAATAAAACCGTGGTTGTCCATTCTAAGGAAGCATGAATAATTTCGTCAAATTTTACCATTACAATTTTATATTAAACTAAAAAATCAGGAAATCAAATGAAAATTTAATAACATATCTTCCCAATTTACCTGAAATTTCCCGATGAAACTGATATTTTTTTCACTTCAGGTCAATTTTGGCGCCAAAGGTCTTTACCCTAGCAATGAATCCAGGTATTCTTAAAGCCAAAAAAGAATTCTTCGCTAAACGCAATTTTTCCCCGGGAACAAAAAGGCAAGGGACGATAAAAACCGCCTAAAATGCGGAACTCGCCCTATATAACTACACTATTAAGGAAATAGCTCAAACACCCGCATTTCTTAACGTCGGTTTTTATCTAAAAATTGCTATATCGCTCATAATTCTTTTTTGTCTTCTCTTGGTACGTTTAAAATTAATATTTAGCTCGCCTCACTTCGTTCGGCGAAGCGGCTCAAAAATCATCAGCTTCATTCTTGATGGCTGGCTTGGCTGTTTTCGAACAGCACGTAAAAAACTTTTGCGGGCATGGTTCGCCGGCTTATGCTATAAGCCGGCGAGAGCAAAAGTTTTTTCCGAGCGAAGCCAGCCACTGCTTGAGGCTGGCAAGCGTTGCTGTGAGAAAACAGCCAAGCCAGGACCTGCTGTTTCCAAAATCTGTTATAGCTTTGGGGTTATGCCGAATTTTCCGGAACCAGACAAAATTAAAACAATACAGATACAAATAAGCACGAAATTATATTCAAACCCGCCGGCTTGCAAGAAAAATCCTTTAGCCAGATGCACTTTGATAACCGCAACCAGCATAAAAATAAGTATGGAAAACGCTGCAAAGCGAGCGAATAACCCAAGAACTAAAAATAGCCCGGCAACTAATTGAGTATATGCTGATAGGTACGCCCATAAAATCGCCGGCTTAAATCCTAAATTTTCAAGCATTCCCGAAAACCCCTGAATACCGGGGCCGCCAAAACTACCAAAAGCAACCTGCATGCCATGGCCGATAAATACAACAGCCAAACATAACCTGAGAATAAGAATTACCATATCCAGCATTTCACACCTCCCTGATTAACCCGTCATTAAACCCTTTATAAATTCTATTTTATTCCGCAAGCCGCATAATCTATAGGCGCACATTATAAAATGAAAAACTGTTGCGATGAATCCTTTGATTTTCATAGCAAGCACAACGCCACAAGACCGGTTGTTTGCCATCGGTATTATATATCCTAAATCTATTGGTTTATAGATTTTGAGTTTTTTACCCAAGGTGTTATTTATTACATTTTCGGCAGCCAGCTCCCCTTCGGTTATGGCAAACTGCACTGCCATACGCAGATAGGTATTTTTATCTTTAAAATAAGCTGCGTCACCAGCGATAAAACATCTCTCATTTAATCGTAAATATTCATCAACCCGGATTCTACCTTGAGGATTCTTTTCTACTTTTAGATTCTGGATAAAAGACGCGGTTCTTACCCCGGCAGCCCAAACCACAAAAGAATCGTTTAACGTTTTTCCTCCCTCAAAATAGACAACACCATTATCAATACGCAGAATGCTGGAATTTAGCAGCAATTCAATATTAAGTTTTGCTAAATTATTTAAAACATATTGCTTAATCCAATCCGGCAAAGGGCCGAGAATTGAAGAAGCCCTCTCCACAATAAATACTTTGCCTTTATTTTTATTCTTATCCAGAGATAACCTTAAATTCGTTGCAACTTCAATACCGGTATAACCACCGCCAGAGACGACATAATTGCTAAACACCTTTTCTTTAAGCGCTTTGTTTATTATTTCTGCATCACTAGCACTATCTAAGCAAAAAGCCTTTTCTCTGATATTCTCATTTCCATAAAAGTTTGTTTCAGATCCGCTTGCTATAATAAGATAGTCGTATTCCATGCTTCCTTTTAAGGTAAAAACTTTTCGCTTATCCAAATCAAGGCCTGAAACTTCTTCATTGATAAACTTAAAACCTTTACTCTTGCTAATACTTTCTATATTACAGGTAAGAGATTCCGGCTCAATGCCTCTACCGATTGAATCAGGCAAAGACGGTAAAAAATCAGACCATTTTTTCTTATCAAGAAGCCTTACTTCAAAAATATTCTTGTGCGCCGCAAGTTTCAGGCTTGCGGCCAGGCCAGCGAATCCTCCTCCGATAATTATTGCTCTTTGCATAAGATTATTTTTAAATATAAAGTTAACGCTATGGCTTAAAAAAAAACACAACGAGTATTAACGAAATACCAACAAGATTTTGTACCATGATGGTTAGCTTTGAAGATTGCACGAGTTTGTCCTTATTTTCATAAAATTTTTGGATTATTTTTGCCGCCTGGATTGCCGGGATAATAAGCAAAAATGTGAGCAAGGCAAATGCGCTTAAAAAACCAAAAATTACATTTACTAATATTGAAAAGAAACCGGCGAAGATTAAAAAATAATAAAAACAAAAAGAATTTTTTGGGCCCATAAGGCTAACCCAGGTAAATTTCGCGGATTTTTGGTCATCATAAAAATCAGGAACTTCATTAGCAAAAAGTATCGCGGTCGTAAATATTCCAAAAGGTAAAGATAAAAGAAAACTTCTAAAATCAGGAAATATTCCAGTCTGGATAAAGTATCCACCCATAACCAAAGCCGGGCCAAACAGTAAAAAAATAGCTACCTCCCCCACTTTATTATAAGAAAATCTTAAAGGCGATACGGAATAAAGCCAGCTTAAAATTACGATAACGATGTAAATCGCCAGTACAAAATAACTTTTTAATACAATCGACAATAAAATAGCTGAAACAGCAGAGATCAAAGCCGAGACAATTGCTATTTTTAGATAAAACTGCTCAGCGAATACATTCTGCTGGATTAATTTTGAACCGCCAAAAAATTTGTAGGATTTTTTATCATGCCAATCAGCGCCGCTATGCGAATCAGCATAATCGTTTATAAGATTAGCGCTTATGTGGGTGGATACAGCTGCCATAAGACCCAATACAAAACCCAAAAACTTGAAATTTTCTCTGACAATAAACGAGCCGAACAGAAATGGCAGCAGGCTTGCGGTAACAAACGGTAAGCGTAGGGCTTGAATTAAGTTACGCAGCATGATTAATTAAAAACCTGCAATCAGAATACAAAAGTTACGAAAATAGATTATAGAAGATAGAAAATGGAAAGAAGAAAATAAAAAGTAAAAATATCGCCCTTCAAACTTCACCCTTCTATCTTCGAGCATCTTAACTCTGTCTTCTCTCCTTGCATTCAGCTTAAGCCTATGCTACCATAAAGCCATGTTTTTGAAAATAAAAAACAAAATAGAAACGGAACTAAAAAGTTACGCCCTCCACGCAGAACAATTATATTCCTTGCATAAAATATCCGGAATTTTGTTTAGCCACATAAAAGACTTCATTACGCGCGAAGGAAAACGCGTAAGGCCCATATTGTTTGTCGTAGGCTACCAGGGTTTTTGCGACAAAATTCCTAAAGGACTCCATAGAAGCGCTATTTCTTTAGAACTTATGCACGATTTCATGCTTATCCACGATGATGTGATAGATAAATCAAGGACCAGGCGAGGTAAACCCAGCATGCACACAATGCTCCAAAAATACTTGTCGAATTATAAAAAAGCGAAATTTAGCGGGGAAGACTTAAGCATTGTGATTGGCGACATACTCTACGCAATGAGTTTACACGCGTTTCTTGCGATAGATGAAAAACCTGAAGCTAAAGAAAAAGCTTTAAAAATACTTATAAACGCGGCAATGCACACAGGAAGCGGAGAATTTATCGAACTCCTGGCCGGTTTAAAAGACATCGGCAAAATAACTCAAGATGATATTTATAAAATCTACGATCTTAAAACTGCTTATTACACTTTCGCCGCGCCTTTAATGATGGGTGCAAGCCTTGCGGGGGCCGGCGAAAAAGAAATTACAAAGCTATATAACTATGGGATATTTCTTGGCAGAGCTTTCCAGATAAAAGACGACATCCTGGATATGTTTGGCACGGAAGAAAAAATAGGCAAATCAACCCTTACTGATTTAAAAGAAGCAAAAAAAACACTTCTTATCTGGCATGCTTACAAAAAATCTTCGCGGGCGCAAAAAAATTTCATAAGAAAAATACTAGGAAAAGAAAACGCGAATAAACGTGATTTAGAAAAAATCCGTGCCATTACAGAAAGTACAGGGGCTCTGGAATATTGTAAAAATGAAGTTCTGCTATTTATCGAAAAAGCGAAAGAAACAATATCCAATTCAACAATCAAACCTCGCTATAAAAATCTGTTGAAAGAATACTGCGAACAAATCCTGAATTTAGATTACATGTAGGGAACGGCCGAGACCGCTTTCGACATGTTTTTCCAATTGCCAGCAAATTCCTTATTAATTACCTTTTGTTTTTATTACACAAACAAATTTACAGTTTCCATTTTTTATATCCATGGCAAGCTCATTGCCAGGATCAATTCGTAAGGCTTTTTCTAAATAAGTTTGAACCTTACCGCTATCCCCTTTTAGCTGGTAAACCTGGGAAAGCCTGACATAAGCATCAGCAAACAAAGGGTCAGCGGTTATTGCTCTTTTTAGATAATCCTCTGCTTTGTTAATATCTCCACCGACAAACCCTGGAGCAAGCAGATAAAAACTGCCCATACCAAACAAAACACCCGAATATTCAGGGGATATTTTTTGGGCTTTTTTGAGCGTAGAAAAAACAGCGGTACCGTTTATAACTTTTGAAAGAGGCCCACCGTAATGCGCAATCATTCCTTTCGCTCCTGCGAGTATAAGATACGCTCTTACATAATTTATTGAATCAACATTATTCTTCCCCTGCTTAATTACCTTAGATGATAGAATTACCGAATCATTAAATTTCATTTTCGTATATTTTATATAAGCAAGGCTTATATAAGCAGGCGAAAAAGACGGCTGCTTGTTAATAATTTCCTTTAAGATATTCTCGCTTTCATCCAACCTGTGACTCCTACGCAATGTTTCAGCCAAACCCCATTTTGCTTCAATTAAGCCAGGTTCTTTGGCCAGCATTTCATTAAAAACTATTTCTGCTTTTTTGTCCATATGCTTATTTAAATAGGAAAGGCCAAGCAAATAAAGATTTTCCAGTGAATCAGGGTATCCCCTTTGTATTTTAACCATTCCCTCTATACCTTTTTTATCTGCCTCGGCATGCAAATTTTTCCAATCAAGAGCATAGCCTGGATTAATAAATACTAAAACAGCAACGAACAATAGGCTTATTTTTATTTTCATTTAACTACAACAATGGTTTTTACCGGGCAAGATGGGTTAAGATAACTTATGCTATAGGCAGAGTAAAACAAAAAGTGCTTCCTTTTAATAATTGCGATTCAACCCAAATCTTTCCGCCATGCTTTTCTATTATTTCCCGTGAGATAGCAAGCCCTAAACCTGTTCCACCGGTTTTCCTGGATATGCCTTTTTCAAGTTGAGAAAACTTCTGGAATAATTTTGAGATATCCTCAGTTTTTATACCCGGGCCTGTATCTTTTATTGAAACAAAAACAGAGTTTAATTCTTTTTTAGTAGTTATAACTATGCCGCCGGTTTCAGTAAATTTAATCGCGTTATTTATTATATTCGTTAAAACCTGCACGATAGTATCCCTGTCAAATTTAAACTTTGTAATAGTTTTATCCAGTTCAAATGCAATACTTAAGCCCTTATTATTCGCCAAAGAAACCATTGTCTCTTTTATCTCCTCTACAACTTCATTTATATTATTTTCCCGCATATTTAAAACCACTGCCCCTGAGCCAAGTTTTTGAAAATCCAAAACGTTATTAATTAACCTTGCAAGCCTGTCCACATTTCTTTTTGCAATAGCCAAAAACTCCTGTTGTTCATTGTTTATTGGCCCGGTTGAACCGTCGCTAATTAAGTTTATCGCTTCTTTCATGGCAGAAAGCGGCGTGCGCAACTCATGAGAAACTGTTGATATGAATCCTGATTCTATTTCCAAAGCTTCTCTCATCTTCCGTTCCACCTCTTTCATCTGTGTTATATCCTTTGCAATGTGCACTGACCCCATTAATTCACCGTTATCGCTAAAAATAGGGGAAGTCGTAACCAAAAACGGAGTTCCAATTCTTGGATCGATGATTTCTTCGGTATACGCTTTATTGTCTTTCTTCGTTTTTTCAAAAGGGCATCCAGGAAATGGCTTATTCAAACCGTGAAGCAATTCATAGCATTTTCTTCCAATGATATCTTGCGAATTTAATTTTAAAGCTTCAGCGCACGCCTTATTCACTTTTAAGATAACGTTGTTTTTATCCAGAATAAAAACCAGATCAGATATAGAGTCAAATGTCCTTTCCCATTCTTTAGCGGCAGTTTTTATCTTTTCTTCAGCGGCTCTTTGCTGGGTCACATCCATAAAACTTACAACCGTGCCCACAATTTTATCTTCAACTATTACCGGAGTACTTATGTAGTTAACATAAAAACCCGTACCGTCTTTTTTACGAAAAACATCATTTCTTACAGTATGTACCTTGCCATCCTTAATTGCCATTAAAATGGGGCATTCTTGCGAAGAATGCCCGTCATTTTCTTCTTTCAAGTGATACCACACATGAACGGGTTTACCTATGAGCTCAGCCATGTTAAACCCAAGCATTTTTACTGCCGATGGATTTACAAAAATATGATTTCCATCCACGTCAAGACCGAGTATCCCCTCGCCTATAGAAGCAAGAATCAGCTCGTTGTGCCGGCTCATCTTTATTATCTCATCGGTCAAATTATTAAGTGCCGTTGTGCGCTGTTTTACAAGAGACTCTATGCGCCGGGTTCTATTTAAAATATTTAAAACATAAGCGACAATAACCAATATTATAATTATACAACACAAAAAAATCGTCCAAGATGACATGTGATTGTAGGTTTGAAAAAATGATTCTGTTGGATAGCAAACGATAAGCCAGCTTTTGTCTGCCATTCTAAATTGCTTTTTAAATACAGTTTGTTGCGTGCGGCTGATTAATATCTTGCTTAAATCATTACCCTCCTTATAAGTGAAAGAGTTGGGATTGTACTGATATATAAAATTATCCGCATTCTCTACGTTGCCTTCATAGAGCGACAAACTAACCCCTGTTCCGCCTAAATGACTTAAGGCAATATCCATGGTATGGCCTATGCGAAAAAGTAATGAAACAAAACCAATAATGTTTTTCCGCTTTTCTTCTATTGTGATGCTTGCATCAGGCGCCTTATAAATAGGCATGAAAACACGGAATGAAAAATCTCCGTTTGGCTCCCTAACTAGTTTAATTTTATGCGTAACAGCCGGCATACCTGTATCACGCGCTGTCTCAATTGCTGCGCGCCTTATCGGGTCAGAATAAACATCAAAACCAATCGTTAATTTATTCTCGTCAAACGGCTCAGCATAATATATAGGAAAGTATTCTTCACGACGAGGGCCTTTCAGAAGTTTTTTATCTTTCAGCTCTATAATCTGAAAATCCTGATAACCATCAAGATAGGCAGCCTCTTCGAATGCCAGCCTTTCCGAATCAAGAATACGCGGTATCCAAGAAAAAGAAATAATATCCGGGTATAATTTTAAAAGATTTTTTGCAAAAACACTGAATTCCTTACGCGTTACTTTTTCGCTTGATTCATAAAAAGCAACCATTGAAGATAATAAATCAATGTGGCCATTGAGACTGTCAATCACAACCTGTGCTCTATCAGAAGCCTGCAAATCAAATGCCCTATCTATATTATTATTTTCCCATTGATACACTGTCCTATATAGAACAAGGGACAGCAAAATACCTAAAATAAATATCAAAGTAACAAATAAATATTTTGATCGGAATATTTTTCTTAAAAGGTATGGCATTTTAACGAATTGGTTTTGATAGAAACAAACAACCGGACTGATAAACTTCCATGAGTTATTATACTTAATTAAAAAAAGCGGGTCAATTGTTAAAATGAAACATAACCCAAGCCTACTAAAAACTTAGACTTTTTTTCGTTCCAATTTTCCGGTTACCCCGATAGATACTATTTCTTCTATTTTTATTTTAAAAATGCAAACCTTTTCCGATAGGGTAACCTCAAAGTCTTTATATTTTTTTTCTTTATGCAAGCCTTCAATAAGCCTGTTTACAGAAAAACCTATTTGCTTTACTTTCATCTCCTTAAGTATCTTTTTATATTCAGCGCCCTTCTCTATTATCTGGCACACTCCATTTATCTGGCAACCCACCAAATTATCCATATTCACTGTTGATAGGGATACACGAGGATTAATTTTTAAGTTATCAAACGTTCTGCCAAACACAGAATCGGCAAGGTATATAGTATTGTTTTTAGATTTTATCAAGAATTTAGGCGCAACATTCGGCCTTCCGGTAAAATCACAAGTCCCCACATTGATGAATTCTTTTTTTTCAAGGAAATCAAGGATATCCTCGGTTAATAATTTTTTTAACATCGCTCTCCTTTAATGTATTTTTAGTGCGTATTACCCAATAAAGCCTTCGATAAATCCCCGGCCTATCTATATAAGGATGGCCCTTCCTATCCCTTTAAGGGAAGGGGCCTACCCACCAGAGTGTCCTGTTGGACTATAAGGCGGGGTATTGGCACAGCTAATCCCCAAGCGGCAGCCTGCATTGTT